>JAQVIB010000068.1 GCA_028695945.1 Lachnospiraceae bacterium | reverse complement strand
ATGGCAAGAGCCCTTGTTGTTAATATTAAAGATATGAATATGACACAAGGGGCAAGTACACTTACTCAACAGCTTATAAAAAACGAGGTTCTTGACGACCCCGAAAATAAGGAAAAAAAGCTGAAAAGAAAAATACAAGAACAGTACCTTGCCGTTAACTTTGAAAAGGAACTCGAAAAAAGCCTTGGTTCAAAAACAAAGGCAAAGGATTATATTTTAGAGCTATATCTTAACACCATTGCCCTTAACCATGGTCTTAATGGTGTTCAAGCGGCAGCTAAATATTATTATGGCAAAGATGTATCTGAACTTAGTCTGGCAGAATCCGCTTCAATAGCTGGTATAACGAAAAATCCCACTGCCTATAGTCCTATTTCAAATCCTGTAAAAAATAAGGAACGTCAAACTCTTGTACTTAAAAAAATGTTGTCTCTTGAATTTATTACTCAATCTGAATATGACACTGCAATTGCGGAAGATATTTATTCAAAACTTGTAGGTGCTACAACTGATTCAGAGGAAGGCGATGCAATACACAGCTACTTTGTAGATAGTGCAATTGTTGCCCTTGCCAACCAGCTTATGGAAGAAAAAAGCATGAGCAGACAGCAAGCATATAACACCATTTATAGCGGCGGACTTAAAATTTACTTAACAATTGATGACGAAATGCAATCCACAATGGAGAATTCATTTTCTAAAGACGAATTATTTCCACCTAAGTCAAGTACGCTCACTGCTTCATACACAATTTCTATAATGGATAATGCAACCCAGAAGCAAAACCATTATACACGTGAAAAGCAAGTAACAAGTAAAGAAGAGGCTGACGCCTTTGCTGCTTCAGTAAAGGAAGAATTACTAAATAGTTCCAATACATTTGTTGCAGATAGGCTATCTGTTGCAAAAGCTTTACAGGCTGCAATGACAATTATGGATTACCGAACAGGGGAAGTTAAAGCTATTGTAGGCGGACGTGAAAAGAATGGTGACCTTGTATTTAACCGTGCAACACAAGCACTGCGTCAACCTGGTTCATGTTTTAAGGTGTTGGCAGCCTACGCACCTGCGGTAGATTTAGGCCTTGTTATGCCAGGTACTCTTATACGTGACGAGCCATATACCTATAACGGTTGGACACCTAAAAACTGGTATACAACAGGGTATCGCGGTCTTTGTACTGTTCGTGAAGGTATTAAGGATTCTCTTAATATTCTTGCGGCAAAAACAATTATTAACGTTGGTGTAGATACAGCATACGATTATCTTCTTAATTTTGGGTTTACTACCCTTGAAGATAGTCATGAAGTGGATGGCAAGATATATAGTGATAAAGTTCCTGCCATTTCCCTTGGTGGATTAACAAAAGGCGTTACAGTGCTTGAACTTACAGCTGCATATGGCGCTATTGCTAATGGTGGTGTTTATAATAAACCAGTATTTTACAGCAAGGTTCTTGACCATGACGGTAATGTTATAATTGATAACTCTACACCTAAAAGCCACCGTGTGCTTAAAGAAACTACTGCATATCTACTTACAGATATGATGAAGGACGTTGTTACAAGTGGTACAGGTAGGCTTGCAAAATTCTCTAGTGTAAATATGCCTATTGCTGGAAAAACAGGTACAACCAGTGATGACAAAGACCTTACATTTGCAGCATACACACCTTACTATGTAGCTGGAATTTGGATGGGATACGATATTCCTAAAAAAATGAGTTACGATAAAAGTTATCACTTACTCTTATGGAAAGACGTAATGGAAAAAATTCATTCCAATCTTGAAACAAAAACTTTTGTTAAGCCAGATGGAATAGTAACTCGTAATATATGCTCTGTTTCAGGCGGAGCACCTAATGGTCTTTGTGAAGCCGATTATTTTGGCAATCCTGTTACGTCCGATATTGCGGCAGCTGATGCACCTGGTGCAAATAAAACATGTTCTGTTCACAAAAAAGTTACAATATGTAAAGACGGTATGTGCTTACCTGGTCCAAACTGTCCTAAAGACAGGCTGATGGATGTTGTTCTTGCTGTAGATGATGATGGAAACGTTATTAATAATCCTGAAGAAGGCGGTATTGACCTTAAAAAAGTTTGTGACTTCAACCATAAATCAGAAGCTGAAGAACCCGAAACAGTTGATCCTAACTTGCCTGAAGGCACTGATCCAACTCTTCCTGGTCTTGCTCCAACACCAGAGCCAGAGGAAGATCCCGTTTCAGAACCCGATGCACCATCAGATGGTACACTACCAGGACTAACTGGTTTACCTGGACTTTCTGATTAAACGTATTTAAACTATAAAAGAGATGGTTCTCTATTTAAGAAACCATCTCTTTTTTATATTTAATATAGTATATTCTACCCTTTTGCTAACAACTCATTTAACTTAGCTTCAGCTTCAGTAAATACATTAGAATTTGAGAATTCATTTATAACTCTTCCATAGTATTCTTTAGCCTGCCCATAATCTCCTTTCTTCTCACTTAATTGACCAAGAAGAAATAATGTATCGTCAACAAAATCCTCTTTACTACTATAACTCATTGCTGTTTCTAAATGACTTTTTGCCGTTTCATAATCTCCTGTGTCAAAAGCTTTTTTTCCACTTTCAAAATAGTGCCTTCCAGCCACAGGGTACGCTTGTGCTCTAAGTTCAGTTATCTTATTTTTCTCATTTTCTGTAAATAACTGGTTGTCAAGCTTCATAAGAATGCCTGCTGCTTCACCATATCTTCCAGCAACGGTGTAAACTTCTGCAAGTTGTAAGCTAGCCTTTTGGTCATGCATATTTTCAGCGGCCTTATATTGGTCGTTTTCTGATTGTAGCAATTTGTTTTCTTCCTCAAGGTGATTGTATTCTATAGCGAATTTTGATGTTCCATTTTTATTCTCATCCTCAAGTTTTGCCACCTGTGCCTCAAGCTCACCTATTTTCTTACCCAATCCATCCTGAATAGCTGGTGCAATCAATACTACTGAAACAACTGCTGTGATAATAATTCCTGCAACAAAAGTAACAAGTTCGGGTCTTACAAACCTTTTAAGCTTAGCACCAATGTGATCACTATTATCGTAACCAGTTTTATTTACAGCCTTTTTGCCCTTCTCAGATTCATTAGAGGACATAACTGCCAAGTATTCCAAAGCTTTTGGATTCCTTTTATCTATCTTTAACACTTTTTCTATGTAGAATTTAGCTTTATTCCTGTCACCATGGCTTATAAAGTATGCCGCAAGTAAGTTGTAAGCTTCAACAAAATTAGGGCTGAAATCCACTGCTTTTTTAAGCTGAATTACTGCCAAATCAGCACTTCCACTTTCAAACTGGATAATTGCTTTGTTGTACATTACAATAGCATCATCATATCTTTCAAGTGTACGTGCATTGTTTTGCAGTGATGCTATATATTTTTGTGCTGGGTTTTTTTCGCTTTTGAAAGAAGCACTTATAATCCATTGCTTAAGGGCATCAGAAACCATTCCTACCTGATAGTAAGCAATACCTAGCAAATTTCTTGCAACATAATTTCTTTTATCAAAAAGTATACATTGATTCAGTGAATCAATTGCAGAAGAATAATCTCCACTTCTTGCAGCGGCAACACCATTATTATATTGCCTAAGGGATGCATTTCTGGCTTTGTTTAGAAGCACAGAGTCACTTTGGCAAACGGGACATATGCTTCCTATATTAAATTCATGTCCACAGTTTTGACAAATCATCTATTTTTCTCCTAAACTATTTTTTTCTACAGAAACTCTGGCTTTTGATGTTTCTTTGGTTTTTGCAATATAGTTAAGCATATCCATAATATCCTTAAGTTCAGTAGAGTGTATAGACTGCTCAATTTCATCCATCTCAAGTATCTTGCTGTATTTTTTTATTTCTTCATTAAAATTAATCATATGTTACCTCCTTGCAAGCTTATATAACTCACCTATAAGGTATAAACTTCCCGCACAGCAAAGCACATCCTCCTTAGCTGTAATACTTTTGGCTAAATCATATGCTTTTTCAATATCTTTTTCACGGAAGGTTTCCACTTTAAAATTGGATATAGTTTCTGTCAGAGCGTCAACGTCCCATTTCCTAGAATTATTAGGCTCTGTAAGAACAATTTTGCTTGCCAATGGCAACAACATTTCAATCATCTTATCATATTCTTTATCGCCAAGTATTCCAATAAGCAAAGTAATCTTTTTGTCGCTAAAATAGCGTTCAAGAGACTCTGCAAGCATATGAATTCCGTCAATATTATGTGCCCCATCCAGTATAACCATTGGTTCTTTTTGAACTATCTCCATTCTTCCACACCACCTTGCTTTTTCAAACCCGGCAAAGATGGACTCATCGTCTATTTTAGCTCCGTTGTCATTAAGTGCTTTACATGCCAAAAGGACTGTAGCAGCGTTGTTTATTTGGTGGTCACCTAAAAGTCCCAATTTAATTTCTTTGTAGGTTAAATATTGATTTTCAATGTCAAAAACAGTACCTGCAATATCCTGTCTAACCACATTAATTCCCTGTTCCTTTGTGAAATACAGCTTTGCATTTCTTTCTTCAGTAATTTTCTTAATCGTTTCATATACTTCGTCACATTGAGAATACAAAACTACTGGACAGTTTTCCTTTATTATTCCACCTTTTTCAAAAGCAATGCTAGATAGGTTATGCCCTAAAAATTCCATATGGTCCATGCTTATGCTGGTTATAATTGAAAGTATAGGTTTATGAATTACATTTGTAGCATCGAATCTTCCGCCAAGCCCCACTTCAAGTAAAAGATAATCCACATTTTGTTCTGCAAAATAATTAAAGGCAATTGCTGTAATAACCTCAAAAACAGTAGGCTGTGTAATTCTTCCTTCTGCAACAAGTTCATCACAGCTTGCCTTAACAATGCTCACTTGTTTTGCTAATTCATCATTTTGTATGCGTACATTATTTATTGTGTAACGCTCGTTATACTCTTCAAGGTGGGGTGAAGTATAAACACCAACTTTATATCCTTGCTCTATAAGTATGTTTGAAAGCATAGAACAGCAAGACCCTTTTCCATTTGTACCTGCTACGTGTATTATTTTTATGCGTTCTTGAGGGTTGCCCATTTTTTCCATTAGCACCTGAACCCTTTCAAGACCAAGATCACTTCCAAGACTGTAAATAGACTCTATATATTTAAGTGCATCTGAATAATTCATATTCGCTACCTCTATTCAAATTAAAATCATAAAGTAATTTTATACACCAAGAACACCTTTTTACATCTTTATTATAAAAGGTGTTCTTTATAAAAGTATATCTCAATTACTTTCCTTTGTAAATTACACGTTTAAAAATTGTTGAATAAATTGATTTTCTGTAATTATTGGTACATTTAGTTCTTTTGCCTTTTTATTTTTTGAAGATGCTGAAAATGCATCGTTGTTAATAAGATAGTTTGTTTTTGATGTAACACTGCCAGTAACCTTGCCGCCCATGGTCTCAATTTTTTCTTGCAATTCTTTCCTATTTTTAAAATACTCCACATCACCTGTAATAACAAAGTTTATACCTTCAAGCTTAAGGTTTTCTTGGGTTTCTATTATTTTTTGTGGCGTAATGTATTTCAATGCTTCATCTAGTAAAAAAAGATTTCGTTCATTGGAAAAATAGCTTTTTATACTATGGGCTATTACTTGCCCAAAACCATCAATTTCAATAAGCTCTTCTTCAGTAAAATTTTTAATATTTTCTATGTTATATTTGGAATTTTTACATAAAAGTTTGGCATTATTAAGCCCAACTTGGTTAATGCCAAGTGAGTATATAAAATTTGGCAGTTGTGTGTTTTTTGCCTTTTCCACTGCTGATATAAGGTTGTTGTAAGATTTCTCACCAAAACCTTCCATTGCTTTAATTTTTTCTTCAAATCTATTAAGTTTAAAAATATCTGTGTAGTTTTCAATAAAACCATTTTTAACAAATTTCCTTAATGTTTCTTCAGACAAGCCTTCAATATTCATGGCATCTCTAGAGGCAAAATGCACAAGGCTTTTAATAATTTGTGCGTTACAGTTTGGGTTTGTGCAGTAAAGTGCCTCGCCATCTTTCAAGCTTCGCACCTCTGTTTCGCCAGTACAAACCGGACAGACTTTTGGTATCTCCATATTGCCTTTTTTCGTAATATTTTCAGCAATTTGCGGTATTATCATGTTTGCCTTATAAACCTTAATTGTATCACCAATGCCAAGCTGTAACTCTTTCAAAATGCTAAGATTATGCACACTTGCTCGATTTACTGTTGTTCCTTCTAGTTCAACAGGGTCAAACACAGCAATTGGATTAATAAGACCTGTTCTCGACGTACTCCAATCAATCTCTCGCAAAATTGTTTCCGCTGTTTCATCTGCCCATTTAAAGGCAATGGAATCCTTTGGAAATTTTGAAGTTTCGCCCAAACTTTTGCCATAGCTTATACTATTATAGGTAAGTACAAGCCCGTCAGAGGCAAAATCGTTGTGCGTGATTTTTTCTTCAAATTCCTTAACTGTATCTTCTATTGTTTGTGCAGTAACAATTTTATGCTCAACAACATCAAAGCCAAGGGATAAGAGCCAATCCATCTGGTGTGTTTTAAAGTCATCAAACTCTTTACCATTAGCACTAACAAGGCTGAATGCATAAAACATTACATTACGTTTGGCCGCAATTTCACTATTAAGTTGGCGAACCGTTCCACTGCAAAGATTTCGTGGATTTTTGTATTTTTCGTCATCGCTTAACTCTTCATTTATCTTTTTAAATTCGCTGTAGGCAATAACACCCTCTCCACGAAGAACCAGTTCACCTCTAAAAGCTATTTTTACAGGTATGTTTTTAAACACTCTAGCATTGTGAGTTATATCTTCGCCTATTTCACCATTGCCACGGGTTACTGCCTGAACAAGCTCTCCATTATTATATTTTAATACAATGGTAAGCCCATCCAACTTCCAAGATAGAATACCTTCTTTGTTTCCAAGCCATTCTTTAAGCCTACCAATTTCCTTTGTTTTATCCAAACTTAGCATACGGCTATCATGCTTAATTTTTGTAAGTCCGCTTAAAACAGTGTACCCAACGCTTTTTGTTGGGCTTCCCGAAAGAGTAATACCCGTTTTCTTTTCAAGGGCAACAAGCTCATCATACAACTTGTCATATTCATAATCAGTCATAATAGTATCTGCAAGCTGATAATAATGCTTTGAGGCATCATTAAGTATGTCAATAAGCTGTTTCATTCGTTCCATTTTATCAATCCACCTTAATAAGTTTGGAAAGCTTCGCCATAAACTTCTTCGTTCCTTTTCCCTTAAACTCAACCTCAACCTCAAAATCTGCACCAGCTGGCTTAATAGCCTTTACTGTGCCAATGCCATATTTAGGGGCACGCACATTGTCACCTTCCTCAAAGTTAAGTGAAAAATCTTTTGGCGATGGTATAAAGCTATCTACCGCCGTGCCAACACCGTATGCTTTATTTAAGCCTATTCCGCCTGCCATATTAAAAGCATTTTTTGCTCCGCCTGCTTTACGCGGAGAAACAGGTGTGTATGCCACTGGTCGTTTCTGCTGTTGTTCCAGTACATCTTCTGGTATTTCCATTAAAAATCTTGCTGGCTGATTGTATTGGGTTTGACCGTTTTGCATTCTGCTTCTTGCGTGGGTAAGAAAAAGTTCTTCTCTTGCCATTGTAATGCCAACATAGCAAAGTCGTCTCTCTTCCTGAACGTCTTTTTCATCTCCAGAGGTTATACTTCTGTAGCTTGGGAACATTCCTTCCTCCATGCCAGTCATAAACACATATGGAAATTCAAGTCCTTTAGCGGAATGCAGTGTCATAAGCACAACTGCATTTTCATTTTCTGAATATTCATCAATATCTGCAACAAGTGAAACTTCTTCCAAAAACCCTTCAAGCTCAGCATTTTCAACACGTTTTGAGTAATCAGCTGCCTTAGATATAAACTCTTCAATATTTTCCTTACGTGATTCAGCTTCCTCTGTTCCTTCTATTTCAAGTGATTCAAAATATCCTGTTCTAATGGCTACTGCCTCAATCAGCTTAGGTAAAGGAAGTACTTCCTTTTCACATTTAAGATTTTCCATGCGATTATAGAATTCTTCAAACTTCTTGCCTCTTGTACCAAGCTTGTCTATTTCGTTTATGCGTGTTAAAGTCTCATAAATAGACATATCATTGTCTGCCGCAAATTCTGCAACGCGTTCTACTGATGTATCACCTATACCTCTTTTAGGAACATTAATAATACGCTTAAATGCAATATCATCTGCTGGATTTGCAATAAGTTTAAGGTACGCAAGTATATCCATAATTTCACGTCTATCGTAGAACCTAGTACCACCGCAAAGTCTGTATGGAATTGCCTTTTTAATAAACTGTTCCTCTATAGCTCGGCTTTGTGCATTTGTTCTGTAAAGCACTGCAAACTCTTTGTACTCACGACCACGACCAATAAGAACATCTATTTTTTCCGCAATAAATCTACCTTCCTCATATTCATTCTCTGCCCTATGAAGGTGAATTATACTGCCACGATCATTTTCTGTCCAAAGTTCTTTATCTTTACGCTCATTATTGTTTTTGATAACGGCATTTGCCGCTTCAAGTATAGTTTTTGTTGAACGGTAATTTTGCTCCAGCTTAATAACCTCTGCCCCTGGAAAATCCTTCTCAAAGTCAAGAATATTTCTTATGTTTGCACCTCTCCAACCATAAATACTTTGGTCATCATCACCAACTACGCAAAGATTTTTGTACTTTTTGGCTAGCATCTTTACAAGCATATACTGGCTCGTGTTTGTATCTTGATATTCATCAACCATTATATATTTAAAACGTTCTTGGTAATAATCCAAAACATCAGGCTCGGTCTGTAAAAGCAGAACTGTTAAGTAAATTAAATCATCAAAATCCATTGCATTGCTTTGTTTTAGCCTTTTTTGATATTCTCTGTAACACGATGCAATCCTTGCACGTCGAAAATCCTGTCCTGCCTCTTGAGAATATTGGGTTGGAGAGACAAGTTCCTCCTTCTGTCGGCTTATTTCAGCCAATACACTTTTAAGCGGAAAAGTCTTATCCTGCAAGCCAATATTAAGGCGTGTAAAAATATCCTTCATTAGTTTTTCAGAATCCTTTGTATCATAAATGGAAAAATTTCTATCGTAACCAAGTTTATCTGCGTCACGTCTTAAAATACGCACACAGCTAGAGTGAAAGCTGCTTACCCAAATATCTTCAGCCCCTGCCCCAACAAGGCCATTAACTCTCTCTCTCATTTCCTTCGCAGCTTTATTCGTAAAAGTAATTGCCATAATATTCCAAGGATTGATTCCTTTTTTCTGAATCATATAAGCAGCTCTGTTTGTAAGCACTCTTGTCTTGCCGGAGCCCGCACCTGCCAGGATGAGAACAGGCCCTTCTATTTGCAATGCAGCTTCTCGCTGCTTTTCATTTAACATATCGATTATATTCATATACACTACTCCATACTTGCTTTTTTTCAATTCCTTACAGTATATTATATTTTATG
>JAQVIB010000067.1 GCA_028695945.1 Lachnospiraceae bacterium | reverse complement strand
ATTGCTAATGCCACTGCTGAACTTCCCACTATGCCCACACCCTTTCGTGAATAAACATCAGCTTATGTACATTTATTATTATACCATCTAACGTGCAATCTTTAAAGAGTTTTAAAAACAATTAAGATTTACTTAAGGCAAATTAAGATAAAACCCTTGCAGGTTAGATATAAAACAAACAAAAACTTTTTTAAATTTTTTACTGATTAATTTACCTTAAAATAAGAATTATGTCATATATCATTTTGTTCGGTTTCAAGTGTTTCAACAATTGTTCCATGTGGCCACTGGGCAGGCCCATAAATAATATAAAACTTAATTGGGATGCTTCCAATATTGTAAAATCTATGCCATACATTAGCTGGTATTACAAACGCATATCCATCTGAAACTCTTACCCTAAAATCCAAATTATCTTTATCGTCTCCTGTCTCTATAATTCCTTGACCTTCTACAATATATATATAATGGTCTGTGTCATGAAGTTCTAAATCTGCTTTTAACCCAGTAGGTAATCTCATTAACATAACCTGTAAATTCTCCGCCGTCCATAATGCTGAACGATAATAATTATTTTGTATTGTATCCCAATCAATATTTGTTACAAATGGATTTGGTCCATAATCCATATTGTTCAACCCTTTCTAAATTCATATCCAATTGCTATCAAATTTCATTTTCTCCACTTTCAAATGTTTCAACCTCTGTTCCTTTCGGCCATTGTGGCGGTCCATATATTACATATAATTTTATTGGTGTACTGCCTATATTATAAAATCTGTGCCAAGTATTGGCAGCCAGCATAATTGCATACCCATCTGAAACTCTAACTCTAAAATCTAAATTATCTTTGTCTAAACCTGTTTCTATAACACCCTGTCCCTCAACAATACTAATAAACTGGTCCGAACTATTAATCTCAACGTCTGACCTCTGTGCTACCGGTAAACTAATTAGCATAATTTGTAAATGTTCAGCCGTCCATAACGTTGAGCGATAATAATTATTTTGAAGAGTATCCCAATTTATATTTGTTACGAACGGATTTGGTCCATAATCCATACTATTCAATCCTCCATAACTTTGTATTTTATCTTATTCACTTAGTTATAGATTGTGCATGAATATAAAACACTGTAGTATTACCCAAGGAATCAATAAATGTATTCTAAATTAAAAAAATCCCAACTGTAAGTCATTGGGATTTAATAAAATATTCTATTCAGATTTCATAAAAAGTCTAAGCCTATTCATAGTATCAGCACTTATATTATGTTCAATAAGACATGCCTCACGTTCTGCTGTTTCATCGTCCACCCCTAATTTTTCATTAAGGAAAGCTTTAATTGTTTTATGACGATCTGCAACATCACATGCAATTTTAAGACCTTTTTCAGTCAGCCTAAGGTCACCATAGTGCTCATGTTCTACAAGACCTTGGTTTTTAAGGGTATTTATTGCCCTATTAACGCTAGGCTTAGAAATGCCCAGCTCTCTTGCAACATCTGTAACCCTAACCTCAGCATTTTTCTGATATAAAAAATAAATAGCCTCAAGATAATCCTCAAGGGATGCCGTTACATCATAATCACCTAAACTCATCAGTACGCTCCTTTTAAAAAAATCTCCTTCAAGGGCATTAGTATAACATATTTTGTAATTTTTTTCCACAATTTATTGAAAATTTAATTCTTTTGAATTTAGTTCTTGCATTAACTTGGTTTTTGATATAGAATAGCAGATGAAAATTTATTATCGGGAGGTGTAATTCCAATGGCATACCAGATTGATAGCAGCTGTATCGCTTGTGGTGCATGTGAGGCTGAATGTCCTACAAACTGCATTTCTAATGAAGGCGGTATTTTCAAAATTAACGAGGCTGATTGCATCGACTGCGGTTCTTGTGCATCCGTTTGTCCTGTAGACGCTCCAAAGCAGGCTTAATTGAAAATTCTATTTAGTTAACGAATAAAAATCTTATACCCTAGTATAAGATTTTTTTCGTTAATTATTCTTTTATAAGCTTTTTTAGTAGAAAAGTTTCTTTACACACTCTTCTAATGGAACATTTGTAACCACTGTGCTAAAATTGGCATCCACCATTTTGCAATATTCTTTCATCGCCGCTTGCATATGACTAAGTACCTTTTGATAATCACTTAGCAGTCTTTCGTTTACGGTAATATCCCTGTATTCGCCTGTTTCACAATCTGTTAGTCTCCTGTTGCCTCCAACTGATGGCTTCGCATCTTCACAACTCAGTACCTGCACCATGCTTATCTGTTGTTTTTTATACCTAAGCCTGTCTACTGATTCCTTAAATTCTTCTTCAATAAAAAAATCCGAAATTACTACTGAAATGCCACGACCAGACTTTACTACAGCACTGCCTATTGATTGACTAAGACGTGTCTGCCCAGAAAACTCAAGCTCGTCTAAAAATGTAACAATCTGTGCAAAATTATTGCGTGAAGTGTTGTTAAGTCTCCACTGCTTCAGTCCCTCGCTCCACGCATATATGTTAACACTATCGCTGTTTTTAAGAGCGATGTATGCAATAGATGCCGCAATAAGCTTGGCATAAAATCCTTTTTCTTCATCAATCCCCATTGATGCACTGCAATCTAAAAAAATATTTATTTCCGCTTGCTTTTCCTCTAAAAACACTTTCGTAAATAACTTGTCCGTTCGGGCATAGCTATTCCAGTCTATCCGCCTTAAATCATCACCTGTGGAATATTCTCTAAAATCGGAAAACTCCATAGAACTTCCCTTTGCACCGCTTTTTCGCTGACCATTTAAAGCAGAATTACTCATTTTTCCACGTGCATCCATGGAAAAATGTTCTAGATAGGCAATGTAGCCTTTGGTTAAACCCTCACTTAATGGCTTCATTTTAATTCCTCTTTCAGTAACTTTTCTATAAGCATATCGGCTGTAATGCCATCAGTAATGGCTTCAAAGTTAAGAAACATTCTATGCCTAAGGGCATTTAACGCCACCGCTTTAACATCATCAAAGGAAACATTGTATCTTTCATTTAACAATGCATATATTTTTGATGTGGAAACTATTGCCTGTGCCCCACGAGGGCTTGCACCAAAACGAACATATTTTTTAATATAGTCTGGTGCCACGTCGCTTTCGGGATGAGTTTTAATAATAAGGTCCATCACATATTCTCCAACAGCTTTAGCTAAAGGTACTTCCCGTGCCACTTCTCCCATTTTTATAATTTTGTCCTGTCCAAAAACTTTTTTTACTTCTTTCACTTCTGTACCCGTTGTAAGCAAAACAATGTCAAATAATTCCTCTCTGGTAGGAAAATCCACATCAAGCTTGAACAAAAATCTATCCATCTGTGCCTCAGGCAATGGATAAGTTCCCTCTTGTTCAATTGGATTCTGGGTAGCCAGCACAAAAAAAGGCTTTGGCAGATGAAATGTGTCTGTTCCGGACGTAACAGTTCTTTCTTGCATAGCTTCCAGCAGGGAACTTTGGGTTTTAGGTGTTGCTCTGTTTATTTCGTCTGCTAGAACAATATTGGCAAATACGGGTCCCTTCTGAAACTGAAAGCTATTACCATTTTCGTCTTTAACCACAACATTTGTTCCCGTAACATCTGCTGGCATAAGGTCTGGTGTAAACTGAATTCTTGAAAAATCCATGTCCAACACACGTCCTATTGTTTTAACAAGTTGTGTTTTACCAAGACCTGGCTGACCCTCAAGTAAAACATTCCCTCCTGCAATCATTGCACAAAGCACGTTTCTAACAACACTTTTTTGACCAATTATCGCCTTGCCTATTTCTTCCTCTATAGCTTTAAAATCCTCGCTAAATCCAATTATATCCTGTTGATTAATTTCCATTTTTGCACCGCCTTCTGCACGCTTTTATACTAATTTATATCTGTTTATATTATAGAAACAAAAACTTTTACCGTCAATTACGGTTTTCTTAAAAATTAATGTGGAATTTTTATTCAATAGATAGTATTATGAGTTCATAACATCATAATACATCACTATTAGGAGAAAAAAATGAAAAAGACTTTTACTGGCAACCTTTTTGCCCTTATATTAATACTGCTAATGATTTTTTATAAATTTTTCTTGTCAACATTTGTAACTCAGCTACCAATCTCACCATTCATTGTTAGCATTTTTATTTCAATTGTAATATACTTTTTGCCTATTTCTGCATATTTTTTTACCTCAAAATCATCTGTAGCAGATACGTTTTCAATAAAAAAATTGTACCCAATAAATGTATTTCTTGTTGTGCTTATTTCAATAGTAATACAACCTTTGCTGATGCTTATATCAACCCTATCCGCAATTGTTTTCCCAAATAATGTTTCAGATGTTTTTGAAATTTACGCAACATATCCACTTTGGTTTGTTATACTTTCAATAGCAATTGTTCCTGCCATTTGTGAAGAATTATTTTTTAGGGGCATTGTTTTTTCAAACTATCGCAATGTAAGCTTTTTTAAAGCATCTATAGCCTGTGGTTTTATTTTTGGAATGGCACATATGGATGGCCAGCAATTCTTTTACGCATTTTTTATGGGAATAGTTTTTTGCTACTTGGTTTATAAAACAGGTTCTATTTTTGCCTCAATTATTTCTCATTTCACAATAAACTGCTCTCAAAGTTTGCTAGCATATTACATTTATAATTCAAATAAAAATGCTTTAGCAGATATGCAAACTCAAGTAACGCCAGATACTTTAATTGCGGCAATGCAGTCTGCCCTTTTTACACTGCCATTGCTTATACTTGTATTCTATATCTTTCATCGATATAACGATAAACATCTGCTTTTGGAAACTGAGGTAGCTTTAGATTTTACCGACTTAGGAAATAATGAAAAAATTATAAATGCACCACTTGTAATAACTTTTGTAGTTTTTATCTATATTCTCTATATTTCTATATAAAACAAAAAACCTTGGCATATATAACCCTAAATAACCGGGTGTAGTCCAAGGTTCTTTCTTTTCTTTTTATTTTTGCTTTTCCCATCTAGCTTCAAGTCTGTAAATAGGCATACCCATGCTGGAAAATTTTTCTTCATACTCTGTCATAATATTACCTTCATAATCGCTTGCATGAAGGTCTAAGCTAATGTTTGATAATTTCCAATCGTTTCCGCAAAATTCATTTAGTGAAAACTCAAACAAACCTCTGTTGTCTGTTTTAAAGAAAATCTCGGCACTTTCCCCAAATATCTCCTTGTATCTCTCAAGAAATGTTCTGTAAGTAAGTCTTCTTTTCGCCCACTTTTTCTTAGGCCATGGGTCACAAAAATTAATATAAAGCCTCTTAATTTCACCAACCTCAAAGAAGTTTCCAAGATTCTCAACATCACCCGGTATAAGAAAAACATTTTTTTGCTCATCGGTAAGCCTTCTTGCTGCCGTTGCAATTACTGTTGTTTCTCTTTCCACACCTACAAAATTTATATCAGGGTATGCTAGTGCGTTTTGTGAAATAAAACGACCCTTTCCACATCCTATTTCAACAAAAACAGGGTTGTCATTGCCAAAAAGCTCATTCCATTTTCCCTTGAAGTTTTCTGGCTGATGTATAAGGTGTTTGTTTGTTTCAAGCACCTCAGGCGCCCAAGTTTTTTTTCTTACTCTCATAAATTTTCTCCCTTTTACTAATATCTTTAGTTCATCTAATTGCTTATCAATTCAATATAATACTACCTAAATAGAATTTATACAAGATATGTTAAGCTAAATTTTATCTAATATGTTTTATTTACCGTAAATTCTTTATCCAATATCCATATTTTCCTTCTTCCAATCTTTCATCCCCAATGCCAAAAAAGTCTACAAATCCCATGGAAAGTGCCTTACGTCTTTCTGATGATTTATAACAGTCAGGAACACCAAGAATTAACATTCCGCTCTCTCTTCTTCCAAGTAGAAGGTGCTTGTATTTTTTGTCTGCATACAGAACAAAACTGCTAGCATTGACCTTGTTGTCTTTAAGACCTAATGCCCAAATTTCCTCCGGGCAAATTCTTACCCATTTACATTCTTCATTATTAAATGGCTTCATTTCTTCATTATGCTCAAATATGTAGTCCTGTTCCGTTTCAATTTTTCTAGATGCTTTTTCAATTTCTTTTGTATCTTCTACTCCGGAATCTCCTTGTATTGACATTATTTCTGAAAGTGACAAAACCCCTATATCTTCCAAATTTCTCATCTCTCGGTTAAAGCTTTGCACAATGCGTTTAAATGTATCGTGTATATCTCCTTGTTGCTCATCAGATGGATTTGTTGTGATTTCCAATATTTTTGCAGCCAAAGGATTAACCTCTTCCGTGGTAATTTCTTCCTCACCATCAGGTTCAATAGCTAACTGTTGTGTTTGTGTAAAGCCCTCTCCTTCTGTTAGTGGCTCACTTTCACTAATTTCCACAACTTCCTGTATTTTTTCTTCTTTTGGCTGTATTTCTTGTGCATTTGTCAACAATTCTTCTTTTGGCTGTGGTTTTTGAACTACTTCCACTTTCTGAACCTTGCCATCAGCATTTTTCATCGTTTCAATATTTTTACGCCATTCACGCCTTCCATTTAAAAATCCAACATATACACTCCATCCAAAATTCCCACTAACTTCTCGGCTTCCTAAAACAACAATGTCAAAATTTTCTATTGACCTGGCACTGTCTGCAACATTTTCAGGGTTAAAATCCGTCTTGCCCACCTGTCCTAAATCGGCACATATATTTGAACCTCTATCTGCACCAATAAGGTAAATATGTTGTCCTTCCTCTGCTTTTCCCTGCAAAGTAATTCGTCCTTTGCCATTTTTAATCTCTATTGCCGCAACAGCCGTCTGCCCTGTGCTTTTAGAAAAGCTGTCTGTTTCCTGCTTTAATATAATGGTCTTCCTATCGTATCTTCTGTTATACATCGGTCATACCTCCCTTTTTTGCAATTATATGCATGGTTCTTTTCCCATATGCACATTGACAAAATTGCATAAACCCTTATATAATAGTTGTTTAAATCATAGGAAGGATGGAATATATTAATGGCAGAAACATTGGTTCAATTTTTCATAGAACATTTAGGTGGAAGTATTTCAAAAGAGGTAATCGTATTTATTATATCCCTTTTGCCAATACTGGAATTAAGAGGAGGTATAATAGCTGGATACGCTTTAGGAATGAAGCTGTTGCCAGCATTTGCAATTTCATTTGTAGGCAATATTTTGCCAATACCCTTTATACTTATCTTAATTGAAGAGATTTTCAAACTGCTGAAAAAAACACCGCTTAAAGCCTTGGTAGAACGTTTGGAAGCAAAGGCTTTATCTAAAAGCGACCAAATACAAAAATATGGCTACTGGGGACTTCTCCTTTTTGTTGGTATACCACTTCCAGGTACAGGTGCTTGGACAGGTGCACTCATTGCATCACTTTTAAAGCTTGATAAAATAAAGGCTTTTCCAGTAATTGTTCTTGGTGTGCTAATTGCAGGCATAATCGTTTCAACGCTGTCTTTCGGACTTTTAAACGCAATAGGAATAGGATGATAAACTTATGATAGAACGCATTTCTTCACCACTAAAAACAAAAGAAATTATAGAAAAAAATAATTTTTACTTTAAAAAGAACTTTGGTCAGAATTTTCTTATAGACTCTAATGTACTTGATAATATTATTGCTGCTGCAAATATAACCAAAGATGATTTTGTTTTAGAAATAGGCCCTGGTATTGGAAGTCTTACGCAATACCTTGCAGAAAATGCTGGCAAAGTAGTTGCAGTTGAAATAGACACCAATCTTATACCTATCCTAAAAGAAACTGTTGGAGTTTATGATAATTTAGAAATAGTAAATGAAGATATATTAAAATTAGATATAAATGCCCTTGTTGCAGAAAAAAATAATGGCAAGCCAATAAAGGTTGTTGCTAATTTACCTTATTACATTACAACCCCAATTATTATGGAGCTTTTAGAAAAAAAGGTAAATGTTGAAAGCATAACTGTAATGGTACAGCGTGAAGTTGCCACCCGTATGCAGGCTACAGCCGGAACGAAGGATTATGGTGCACTTTCAGTTGCCGTTCAATTTTATTCAGATGCCAAAACAGATTTTATTGTTCCACCAAACTGCTTTATGCCACGACCAAATGTGGATAGTGCAGTTATAACCCTTAATCTGTTGGAAAAGAAAAAAGTAGAAACACTAGACCAAGATTTTATGTTTCATATTGTAAAGTGTGCTTTTGGTCAACGACGAAAAACCCTTATGAACACCCTTTATAACCTTGGTAAGCTTAATCTTAGCAAGGAAGAAATAACAGAAGCAATAACCTCCATAGGGGTAAATGAGAAAATTCGTGGCGAAGCTCTTACAATACAACAATTTGCACTTTTGTCTGACGAGTTATACAAACGCTCCAAAAAATAAATCCAAAAATAATCGGCAAGAAAACCTACTATTAAATAAGTTTTCTTGCCGATTTTATTATGCTTCAGATTATCACTTTAAAGAAATCCAAGAAAAAATCCTACATCACTTTCTTATTTTTCATTTTGAAAAAATAAATAGCAATCCCTGTAATAACAAGCATTACTGAAACCAATTGGCTCGCGGCAATTCCTGTACTTCCAACAACAAGCTGGTCAGTTCGCAGTCCCTCAATCCAAAATCGCCCAATTCCATAACCAATAACATATAACGCACCAATTTGCCCGTTAAAACTCTTTTTATATTTTCTTAACAAAATAAGAATAATGAGCAATGCTAAATTCCATAAACTTTCATACAAAAAAGTTGGATGTACCTGAATATACTCCATACCATTTACATTAATAACGTTTCTCATTATATCTGCCGATATATTAGACTCAGCAACCTGTTCCTTTAAATATCTCATGGCGAACAATCCATCTGTATATCCGCCAAAAGCTTCCCTATTAAAAAAATTACCCCATCTTCCCAATAACTGCCCTAACAAAACACTTGGTAATATGGTATCCGCCATCAGCCAGAAATCTTTTTTCTTCTTTCTGGAATAAACAATTCCACAAACAATACCCGTAAGGACTGCACCGTAAATTGCTAATCCACCCTCACGCAATGCAAATATTTTAATGAGATTATTCTTATAATCATCCCACGTAAAAATTACGTAATAAAGCCTTGCACCAATAATGCTTATAATAATAGTATAAATTTCAAAGTCCAAATACTCATCTGGATTTTGACCTGTCCTTTTTGCCTCGTGCATTATTAATAATACAGCCAGCATTATTCCGCTTCCAATTATCACTCCATACCAATAAACATCAAAACCAAATATGCTTAAAGCCACACGGCTTAAATGCCCAATCTTTATGCCTAGGTTTGGAAACCATACCTCTGGTGTCATTAAAATTCCCCCCGTATAGAGCCGTCTCATTCTCTATTTCACAACTGAAAGAACGGCACTTAATTTATCTAAATCCAATAGTAAATCTTCTAAATAATCTTTTTCCATATGCTTAATAATATCAAAAGCGTCAAATAAATCGCAGTCCATTACCGACAGTTCTGTTTGTGCCATGCATATGGCATCAATGCTGTTAAATCCACGTATAAACCTGCCTATATGCTTTTTCTTCGCCATATTAAAACTCTCAGTGCTTATTCCGTTTTTCTTAAGCTTTTCAATTTCACGTACTACACAGTTTGCAACATCCTTAGGTGCATGGCTTTTCCC
>JAQVIB010000066.1 GCA_028695945.1 Lachnospiraceae bacterium | reverse complement strand
AAGCTATTAAACGTATTGTGGATGAAACACCAGATATAAAGGTTATTTATCCTATACACATGAACCCTGTTGTGCGAGAAGCCGCAAATGAAATTTTCGGAAAGCACGACAGAATACGTATTATTGACCCACTGGATGTTCTTGATTTTCACAATTTCCTTGCTAAGTCATTCCTTATTCTTACCGATAGCGGTGGAATTCAAGAGGAAGCCCCATCGTTGGGCAAGCCTGTACTTGTTATGAGAGATACAACAGAACGTCCTGAGGGTATTGCCGCAGGTACACTTAAATTGGTTGGAACTAATGAAGAAACAATCTATAATGCATTTAAAATATTGTTAACTGATGAAGATGAGTACGAAAAAATGAGCAGAGCCTCAAACCCTTATGGAGATGGTCATGCATGTGAACGTATTGCAGATATTTTGACAAATAGATAAAATTTTGGCTGTGTAGGCATTGTGGGAAACCGCAATACTTATACAGCCTTTTTTTGAAAATTAATTTAAAATTACAACCATAAGGTTTAGGTATGCTGCAAAGGTAAGCCAAATTAAATATGGAATTTGAAGTTTTGCTGCCACAGGGCTGATTTTATAAAACATTTTAATCATCAAAATAACTAATAGCCAAAGGAATATAAGCCAAATTAATGCAAATAAATATGCATGTGCACGGAAAAAATATTAATGGCCATATAAAATTAACCGCTAACTGCAAAAGGTATACAGCTAGGGCCCCTTTAGTGTATGGAGATTCTGACATATATACTATGTATGTGGAAATTCCCATAAGCACAAAAAGTATTGTCCAAACAACAGGAAAAACCCATGATGGTGGTGCCAAAGATGGCAAATTAAGCTGACTATACACTTTTACAGAGTTTCTTGTAAGAAATCCAGATAATGCTCCTACGCCCAAACTAACAAGCAAG
Source organism: Lachnospiraceae bacterium (assembly GCA_028695945.1). GTDB lineage: Bacteria > Bacillota > Clostridia > Lachnospirales > Anaerotignaceae > UBA8514. Next base: position 8,849 of record JAQVIB010000066.1, on the reverse strand, counting down.
CTAATTAAAAGTGCTTTTAAATTCTTATTTTTTATTTTATACATAAAATCACCTCCTGTTAAGTATATGTTTTAGTTGGAATATTTATTAATTTAGGTAAAATGTAGTTGACACAATAATTGTATAATGTATAATGTTTTATAAATTTAAAACATAATAATATTATGCATAACAAAGATTTATAATTTATATTTCGGAGTATAAAAGAAAGACTTTTATAGAACTTGCTTATATTAACAATTTAGTCTGAAAGGGGAATGGCTATCTTGTTTTACAAAGCAAGGTGGTTCAATAAAATTTATGAAAAAGCAAATTGATTTATTATCTGATTCTACAAATTCTCTATTCTTAAGGTATTTATTACCGTCTATCAGTGCCACTCTAGTTACATCTATTTATATTTTAGCAGATACAGTTATGATTGGTAAAGGAATTGGCTCTAACGGAATTGCAGCCATTAATATTGTTATACCCATTTTTACTATATTTTTTGGTTTAGGCCTATTGTTTGGTGTGGGTGGAGCAGTATTAATGTCTATGGCATTTGGTGAAAATAAAATTGAAAAGGGGCAGAAATATTTTACAACATCTGTTATTACTGTCACTACGATGGTGTTAATATGTTGGATTGTTTTCGGTTTTAATCTTACAAAAGTGCTTTATATATTTGGGGCTACAGCAAATACAATTCATTTGGCACAGGAATATGGTATTGTTTTGGTATATGGAGTACCAATATTTATGTTTTCTTCTATGTTACAGGTATATGTAAGGAATGACAAAGCCCCAAATACTGCAATGCTTGGCGTAATTTGCGGTGGAGTTTCCAATGTTATTTTGGATTATGTATTTATATTTATGCTAAAAATGGGCATGGCAGGTGGTGCAATAGCAACTGTGATAGGCTCTTCAATAACAGTTTTGATTCTATGCACTCACTTTTTTTCTAAAGCCAATAACTTAAAAATAGTTAAGAATGGATTTTCATTTGTAAACCTAAGAAAAATTACCACTAACGGGTTTGCAAGTTTCCTTGTAGAGATTTCCAGTGGCGTTGTGGTGTGCTTATTTAATATTCAATTGGTTAAATATGTTGGTGATGTTGGAGTTGCTGTTTATGGAATTATATCTAACAGCTCAATTGTTGCAATGTCACTGGCAAACGGTGTTGCACAGGCGGCACAGCCTATTATTGCAACTAATTTTGGTGCAGGAAAACTTAATAGGGTGAACAAGGTATGCAAAACAGGTGTTGCGGTTGCACTTGGTATTGGCATTCTTCTTTGCATTATTGGTGAAGCAATTCCAAATACAATAACTGCTGCATTTGTAGAACCTACACCAGAAATAACCTCACTTTCGGTTATGGCAATAAAAATATATTTTATTTCCTTTATAGCTATGACGGTAAATATATTCTTTGGAAATTATTTTCAGTCCACTATGGACCCAAATTATTCACTTATTATTTGTATAACAAGAGGATTGCTACTTAGTTCCATTTTAGTTCTTTTATTACCTAAAGTAATGGGTGTAGTAGGTATATGGTTGGTAATGCCAATAGTTGAATTTCTAACAGCTTTGCTTGTTTTGTTTATGAAATTTCGAAAAAGAACTGGTGCTTGAATTTGAAGTTTCAGAAGTGTTATCTACTTGTGAATTTTATTTAAAAGAAAGTTTTGAATAGTACTTAAACGGCTTGTTATTAAAACAAAGGTCAATAGTTAAAAAAAGAGCAAAAATCGATAAAAAACTACAATTTTTATCGTTAAAAACGGTTATAAAATATTGGAAAACATATGCTATAGTGGTATACTATTCTAAGTTATGAATTTTTCTGTCTATTTATAGTGGTATATAATTACTTTGAAAAAATCATTTCTAAACCGCTGTTTTGCAAAATATGTTTTTGAGCGGGCAATTACAGCTACCTTTAAAATTATTATTGATAAGTGTAGCTTTTTTAATATAAATAATGTATTAAGTATAGATGGTATGGAGGAACATTATGGATAGCAGGCCTTATTACAACAAAGCCGTAAGGCACAAACTCAAAAATTCCGTTTATTTAAAGACTATGATGGCACAATCTAAAAGGAATTTAAAGCTTGAACGTGATTTGACAGAAACAAGGGATAGGTTACATTCCTTGATAGATACTGTACCTGGCGGAATAGCCATTTTTCGAATATCAAACACTGTTCAAACCTTATTTTTTAATGATGCAGCGTGTGCTTTAATGGGTTTTACGCGTGCAGAATATAATATGATAGTTAAAGATGACATAATGGTTTTGGTTTATGAACAAGACCGAAAAATTTTGTCGGAAGAAATAGAAAATGCGGTTAAGCATAACCGCCATATTGATTGCGTATATCGTGTTAATCATAAGGCTGGACATCATCCATGGGTTCATTTATTTGCAGTTAAGTATAAACATGAGGATGGAGTGCCTATTTTCCACGCGGTTTTTTTGGATATTACCAGGGAAATTGAAGATAAGAAAGAAATTGAAGCTGCAAATGAAAAGCTTATTTACCGTGCAGACTATGATATGCTTACAGGTATATATAACAGGCAGGCATTTTGCAGGGAAACTGCGAAAATACTGGAAAAGGAAAAGAATGAAAAATATGTTTTACTACGCTTTGATGTAGAAAGATTTAAAGTAATAAATGACCTTTTTGGTACAGAAACAGGTGATGAGGTACTATGTACAATTGCGTTGAATTTTAAGAGAATTCTTAGAAGGTGGGGAACTTATGGTAGGCTTGAAGCAGACCATTTTGTTTGCTGTTTTCCAGAAAAGTTTTTTAACGCAGAAAAAATACTTGAAAGAATTGACATAGTAATTAATCGTATAAAAATTAATTACTCTATTGTAGTAAATTTTGGTGTTTATTCAATAGATGACATTTCACTTCCAGTAGAGCGTATGTGTGATAGGGCACACCTTGCTTTACGTACAATAAAGGGGAATTATATAAAAAAGTATGCCTTTTATGATGAAAATCTTCGTAACACAATATTGAAAGAACAGCAAATTGCAAATGAAATGGACTATGCCCTTAAAAGTGGTCAGTTTAAAATACATTTACAGCCAATATACAGTGTTGCTAGTGAGAAACCCGTTAGTGCAGAGGCACTTGTTAGGTGGTATCATCCGCAAAGAGGATTAATTTCACCGGTTGATTTTATACCATTATTTGAGAAAAATGGTTTTATTTCCAAGCTTGATGCATATGTGTGGGAAGAGGTCTGTAAATTTATTAGCAATGAAAAGAAAAAAGGACATAAAGTTGTACCTATTTCTGTAAATGTATCCCGAATAAATCTCTATAATGCAAATATTTGCAACGATATCATTGAACTCACACAAAAATATGGTATTGAACCCCAAATGCTGAAACTGGAGATTACGGAAAGTGCATATACAGACAATCCTCATCAATTGCTTAAAGTTATGGAAACTTTGCAAAGATATGGATTTGAGGTTCTTATGGATGACTTTGGTTCGGGATATTCATCACTTAATATGCTTAAAGATGTTCCAGTTGACATACTTAAAATTGATATGAAGTTTATTGAGGACCTTGAAGTTTCCAGTCGTGCAGGCAGTGTTATGACGAATGTAATAAGAATGGCAAAATGGCTTAATATGAGCGTTGTTGCAGAGGGTGTAGAAACAAAAGCACAGCTTGTTGTTTTGCGGAACATTGGTTGTGATAAGGTTCAGGGTTACTATTTGTCTAAGCCTTTACCTACAGAAGAATTTGAAAAGCTTATAGCTGGCGAAGTAATTGAAAAAACCGAAAAACCTCTTAAAGTGAGCAAGACTGATATTAACTCCATATGGGAGGCGGACCAAAAATTTGCTAATTTTATTAGTGGAATGATTGACGGCATGGGAATTTACGAAGTCGTAGGCGAAGGATTGGAAATTGTAAGAGTAAATGATGGATATTTTGATATAATGGGCGGTACTGCGAAGAAAGTATTTTGCAAAAAAAATAATGTGCTAGACAATGTTTACCCTTCAGATAGAAATAAACTTATGGATGCATGTGCAGCTGCAATTCAAAACAAAAGAGTACAAGTACTGGATATACGTAGAATTCATGAAAATGGCAGTATTATTTGGCTGAATTTAAGAATAAGCTATATTGGCAAACTTGGAGATAACGATGCTTTTTATTTTGGGATAAACGATATTTCTAAGCAAAAAAATCTAGAGAATGTAAAGGTTATGCTTGAAAATATTTTAACTGATGCTCCCTTGGGTATTGGAATATTCGAAATTAAGGAAAATGCTATACCACTGTACATAAGTGATGAGGGCTGCCAATTATTAGGTTTTAACAATGAACATCGTGACAATCCCTCCAACAGGCAGTTTATCTACTTGAATTTTATTAAGAAAATTTTACCAGTAAAAAGTGGTATGTCTGAATATGAGCCGTTTAGAAAAACAATCAAGATTTACAAGAAAGATAAAACACCTGTAACAATGGAAGTTGTAGTAACATACAAAAAAGGAACTGACGGCAATACTCTAATGTATGTATATTTTTGGGAATCTGATAAGATGGTTGTAAATAAAAATCAAATAAATAAAGCAGAAAATTGTGATTTACAGCAAAATATTTCAAATTTATCACATAAGAGGACAATACTCATTGTTGATGCTGACCAAGTACTAAGAAGAATACTTAAAAATATATTAGAAGACACATATCACATTTTGGAGGCAGAAAACAGTTACAGTGCTTTAGAATTACTTGATAAAGAAAAAATGTTTGTTGAGGCAGTTCTACTGGACATCCAAACTCTTGAAAGAGAGGGATACATATTACTTAATACAGTAAGGCTTGATGAAACCCTTTGTGACATACCTGTTATAGCTATTACAGGTGAGGATGATAAAGATGTTGAAACGAGAGCAATAAGTTTTGGAGTAACAGACTTTTTAGCAAAGCCTTTTAAGCCTGCCGTTATAAAGCACAGAATAGCTAGTCATATAAAGTTAAAGGAAACAACTATTTCGAGAAATGAAGTGGAAAAGATTATAAACATTTTACCTGGCGGTGTTTGTATTTTTGAAATTAGTGATAAAATTAGAACCAGATATGTAAGCGAGGGACTTACTAATATTTGTGGCTATTCAGTTGAAGAATATTTAAGTAAGTTTGAAAATGACGTTACACAAATTGTATACAATGAAGATGTGCAGCGTGTTACAGAAGAAATATATAAATCCAAAAATGATAATAAGCCTATAGATGTTGAGTATCATGTGATCTGCAAAAATGGTGATATGGGGTATAGCCGCATTCAGGCAAATTTTGCTTACAAAAAAGGAAGTACATCAATTTATTATGGGGTTATAACAGATATGACCGCTAAGGAACTTGAACTAAGACAGCGGTATGAGCGTGAGCAAGCCTTTATAAGGTCAGTTACAGGGGATTCAAGAATATTTTTTGAATGTGATCTTGTAACAGGCAAAATAATACCTGTGGGTGAGAAAACTACGAAACTTATAAGCTGGCACGGCAAAATTAATAGCATAAATATATTTGAAGTAGCTATTGCTAATATTATTCATCCTGAAGATAAAGAACTTTTTGATGAGATAAGAAATGTAGATAAGGTTACTGAAAATATTTTAAATGGAAAAAATGAAACCTATTTAGAGTATAGATATTCATCTGCACTTGGAAATTTTGAAGGATACCGTTGGGCAAACGCAATGTTCAGTTTTATTGTTAATCCTGAAACTAAGCATCCTCATGTGTTTGCGTGCATTAAAGACATTAACGAACAAAAGCTTAAAGATCTTGATATTATGGAAAAGGCACAAAAGGATTTTCTTACGGGTTTGTTTAACAGGTCGGCTTTTCAGGAACTTGCACAAAAATCAATTGACGAGAGTAAGGAAAACAGCGGTGTTTCAGCATTTTTTATTATTGACATAGATAATTTTAAAAAAATAAATGATACTTACGGACACGTGTATGGAGATATTGTGCTTAAACATACTGCCCAAAGACTAGGAAATGTTTTTCGTTCTAATGACATTATAGGAAGGCTTGGCGGTGATGAAATGACAGTTTTTATGAATAATATTCCATCTGCAGATATTGCTGTTAAAAAAGGCTTCGAGATATGTAAGATGATGGGAAGTTGGCGAAAAAATGATGAAAAAATACCACTTACTTGTTCAGTTGGTGTTGCAATTCTGCCAGAGCATGGGCATACTTTGGAAAAACTTTATCACAATGCAGATATTGCACTTTATCATGCAAAACATCTTGGTAAAAATAGGTGCTGCCTATTTGATGAAAAAACAACTGTACAAAATGATTTTGAATACTAACTGTTTTTTTGTTGACAGTACCCATAGTTTTATTATATTATAAACGCTGGCAAAATTAAAATAGAAGTAGAAGGAGAAAGCAGTTATGGAAAAAACAAAAAAATTGTCTCTGGCAGCGTGGATTTTTATTGGACTTGCCTTGGGCATAGCAGTTGGTATTATGTTTACCGGTAATCCGGATTTTGCAAATAATTACATTAAACCATTTGGTACTTTATTTTTAAATTTAATTAAATTTATTGTAGTGCCAATTGTTATGTTTTCTATTATGACGGGTGTAATTTCTATGCGAGACTTGCATAAGGTTGGCAGTGTTGGTGTAAAAACTATTGTTTATTACATGTGTACAACATCTTTTGCAGTTGCAGTTGGCCTTTTATTTGCGAATATTTTTAAAGGCTTTTTTGTACAAATTTCTACAACAGGGTTGGAATATACAGCAACCGAGGCACCAGGTTTTATGGAAACACTTGTCAATATTTTCCCTAATAATATTATTGCACCAATGAGCAATGCAACTATGTTGCAGGTTATTGTAATGGCTTTGTTCTTTGGTTTTGGTACAATTATGGCAGGGGAAAAAGGAGAACCCTTTGCAAAGTTTATAGAAAGTGCTAATGAAGTTTCGATGCAGATTATGGCTACAATTATTAAACTTAGCCCAATAGGTGTATTTTGTCTTATTGTACCAGTAGTTGCTACAAATGGTCCAAGCATACTAGGAAGTCTTGCGTTGGTTCTTTTGGTTGCTTATATTGCATACATAGCACATGCAGTGCTTATTTATTCATTAACATTAAAGGGTTTTGCAGGAATTAGCCCTCTAGCATTCTTTAAAGGAATGATGCCGGCAATTATGATGGCTTTCTCAAGTGCATCTTCAGTTGGTGCGTTGCCACTTAACATGGAGTGTGTTGAAAAACTAGGTGCACGTAAGGATGTAGCCAGCTTTGTATTACCTTTGGGTGCAACTATTAATATGGATGGAACAGCAATATATCAAGGTCTTTGTGCAGTGTTTATTGCAACTTGCTACGGAATAGATTTGACACTTTCACAGCAGTTAACAATTATTTTAACAGCAACTCTTGCATCAATTGGTACTGCAGGGGTGCCTGGTGCAGGCATGATTATGCTTGCTATGGTTTTGCAAAGTGTAGGGTTACCTATTGAAGGCATTGCTATTGTTGCTGGTGTTGACAGAATTTTTGATATGGGGCGTACAACAGTAAATATCACAGGCGACGCTGCATGTACACTTATTGTGTCAAAATTGGAAGAAAAGAAAGATGAAAGCAAGTAATTAAAGTATTTTAAATGTAGAGGATAATGGAATGTATGGCAGAGTTATTGCTATACATTCTTTTTTTAGTTTTATGTATTTTATAGTCATCAAAACGGCAAGAAGTTTATGGATATGGTTTATAAAATGAAATTGAAATAGCGTATTGTGAAGGGAATGCATAATATACATATATATTTATTTATGTAAAAGGATGTTGTCTGAATGAATTTTTATTCCTTTAGTGGAACAGTTACATCAATAAGTGATTTTATGATATCTTCAAATGACTACGAAGGTTGCTACAAAATAATGGGTGTTGATGATATAAAAGGCAGAACGGTAAATTTTGTGATATCACCAACTACTTATTTTATTAAGCAAGAAATGGTTTTGGTAGGAGACAGCATAACTGGATATTATGACGGGGATGCTCCTGTGCCATTGATTTATCCTCCACAGTATAGGGCACTGATAGTGGTAAAAAACAGTAATGTTCGAAATGTGAAGGTTGATTATTTTGATTGTGATTTAGTTAGCAGTGATGGAAAATTAAAGTTGAATATTTCCAGTAATACCAAAATTACTTTGACTAATGGTCAAGATTTTTCTAAAAACCCAGCAAAGCGAAATCTTATAGTTATTTATGGTGCATCTACAAGAAGCATTCCTGCACAAACAACACCAAGTGAAATAATAGTTTGGTGTTCAATGTAAGATGGGTTTTAATTTTCTTCCAAGTCTTTATTAAGTAGTGCATTAAGAAATTCTGCTTCAAAATTGAATATACGAAAAAACCTCTACATATATTAAATTGTATGGATACATTTTATATGAGGAGGTTTTTTTATGGAGCAGTATGATATTTATAAAGACATTGCAGAAAGAACAGATGGGAATATATACATAGGCGTTATTGGCGGAGTTCGCACGGGCAAATCAACTTTTATAAAAAGGTTTATGGATTTAGTTGTGCTTAAAAACATTGAGGACGAGTACACAAGAGCACGTACAAAAGATGAATTGCCTCAAAGCGCATCGGGCAAAACAATTATGACTACAGAGCCTAAATTCATTCCAAATGAACCAGTTAAAATTACTGTTGGTGAAAATATTGGTCTAAATGTGCGTATGATAGACTGTGTTGGGTATTTAGTAAAGGGTGCAGAAGGTCATATGGACGGTGACGAA
>JAQVIB010000065.1 GCA_028695945.1 Lachnospiraceae bacterium | reverse complement strand
TTTGTTAAGGTTGACATATTTTGAAACCCAAATACTTTTGTTATTCCCATCACCATTCTAAACTGTATGGCTACTAATGCAGGTGACGTAGCAATTGGAAGTGGTACAATAGTGGCAGCTCCAGCTGCTGCTACTGCCAAATTAATTACACGATTTGCTTCTTCTTTTTTTAATTCTAATGACCATTTTTGACCTGCAACAAATGACACTCTCATATCCTCATCTGTTAATTGCTCTGCTGACCAACAAATTAAATTTTCTAGCTCCAATGGCAATTCTTTTAAATGACTTACCTGAAATACCCGCAGAAATCCACCTGTTTCATTATCCACAATCTCTTTAAACTTTTCTGCTACGCTTCCAATTTCATCATCCTCGTCACACTTTGTCAGAACCACACACATTTTATCCTTTATACGTTCAATATTACTAACTTCCTTTAAAATTGAAATATCCATATCCTGTATGCGTTTTCCTGCTACAGATATACAATACCAAACTAAATGTATCTCATTTTCCGTACCATTTTTAGAATCAATGTATGCTTTCAAATTACTCACATAGTTATTTAATCCTTCATTGTGCTCCAGCTCATAACCTTTACTATCGATTATATTTACATGCTGACCTGTATTTTTACCTTCGAATTTTTTAAAGCCCTGGGTTTCCGGAGTCGTATCATTAACCTCTGCTAACGCACCCCCAAACACTGTATTAATTAGTGAGCTTTTTCCACAGCCCGTCATTCCTAATAAAAGAATATTTGGGTATACTTCATTTTTTTTGAACTCTTCCCACTCCTGCTCTATTTGTACTTCATAATCACTATTCATTATTTCCTCCCTCATTTAATTACAGTTTGCAGTCTTCCTTTTTTCCTTAACTACTTTTAAGTGTACTTTTTAAGAGAAATAAAAAAACCACTCTTTTTTTAAAAAAGAATGGTCTTAAATACGCAACTTAAAACACTTCCCAAAAATCATGCTAAAAACACGACTCTTAAAAAGTACACATAAATACACAGTATTTCTTTATGCAAATTATACTATTTTTTCAATTTTTTGTCTATAGATTGACATATTTTCCCTTCACTTTTCTATAAAATGCACTGACGTGCATATTACATCTGACTGCCATTTCCTTTCTAGTCAATCCCTCTTGGTTCCATTTTCTAAACAATTCCTCAAAGTTTTCTGGAAGTTCCTTCGTAGGTCTTCCAAACTTTGTGCCTCTTTTTCTTGCTGCAACGATACCTTCTGCCTGCCGTTGCCTTATAGATTCTCTTTCGTTTTGAGCAATAAACGACAATAGTTGAAGTACCAAATCGGAAATAAATGTTCCTAGTAAATCTTTAGACATCGTTGTATCTAACAACGGCATATCAATTACTATAATATCAGCTCCCTTTATTTTGGTTATTATACGCCATTGCTCAAGTACCTCTTCGTAATTGCGTCCAAGCCTATCAATGCTTTTTATTACAAGAACATCGTCACTTTTTATTCTTTTAAGAAGCTTTTTATACTCTGACCTTTCAAAGTTCTTGCCGCTTTTTTTATCAATATAGATATTAGTACCTTTTATTTTGTATGGCTCCATAGCCAATATTTGACGACTTTCATTTTGGTCTATGGAAGATACCCGAATGTAGCCGTAAATTGCTTTTGCCATAACCTCCTCCTGAATAAACTTAAAACATCTCCCGTATATTATTATATCTCGTCCTTAAATTATCTCCAACTGTTTCACTCTTCTATAAAACGTATTTTTCTTCATCCCTAACATCTCCATTGCCTTAGTTGCAGTAATATCTCCATTTCTCCACTTTCCATATGTTTTTTGAAATTCTGGGGATTCAATTCGTTTCCGCCCCTTATATTTCCCCTGCCTCTTTGCTACAGCAATGCCTTCCCGTTGCCGTTGGAGAATATATTCCCGCTCCAATTCAGCTACGGCACCGAATACCGTCAGCATAAACTTCCCCGTTGGGGTATTTGTATCTATAGCCTCTTTTTTACTAATAAAAGTCACGTCTTTTTTATTCAGTTTTTCAATAAGCCAAAGTAGGTCTTTAGTATTTCTAGCAAAACGGCTGATTGATTCGCAAATCACCGTATCCCCATTTCTCACAAACTCCAACATTCTTTTTAACTCTGGACGGTCAGAGTTCTTCCCACTTGCCTTATCCAAAAATATTTCATCCACACCCAATTCCTTCATTAGAACTTCTTGCCTTAATGTATTCTGCTCTTGGGTGCTAACACGAATGTAGCAATTTTCATTTTCTAAACCTCCCTTGCAAGTTTTAGCCCTGAAAATTATTTTACATAACAAAAAAGTGTCAATAGAGTCCCTCTGCATTTTGAAACGTTGCAAAATACATAAACCAACTCTATTGACACACATTTTTCCTGTTTCACTGGGCTATACCCTATTGAAACACTTATCCGTAACCATATTTGTACATCTTAACATTCTTTGTCTAAACCTCACCATCTTTTTTAATACTCGCACTGGTACAACAGCTCCTCCACCTCGTCCAGTGTATATCCTTCTTTATACAACACCTCCACTTCCTCTGGCTCAAATCCAAAGCAAGTGGCCATCCATTTCAGTTCCTCCAACCGCTCCTGCTCTATATCTGTACACACACTTTTATAATAGGTTGTACAGTCCGAATAAGGGCGGTATCTTTCCATGAGCCACAGGTCGTCTAAACTGTTGTAGGAAAAGCTTCCTTTTGTAATGCTCCCTGTTGGGGAAAATTTCACTATATCACCACAGCTAACATTCACCTTTTCCCCTCTTTTGGGCATATACAATCCCATACGTGAAATAGCTTTCTTTAAAATTTCCTCCGTTGAGGCATAAATATAAAAACCCTCCCTTTCATACTGGTAAATGCAAATGGGATTACTACCCTTTACAATGTAAAAATTGTTGGCACAATCCAGCACTGTAAAGCAAAAAGAGCCCTCCACCTGTTCCGCCATAAATTTCAGGCTTTCAAAGGTAATAGCTTGTTTTTTCTGCAACAACTGCACTGCAACGTAACTATCCGTTTGAATATCTGTAGACGGTAGCTTTTCCGTTACACGTAGGCTTTTGTCATTATTTAGCACTCCGTTGTGTGCAAGTGAAAACTCCATTCCTCGAACCGCTCCATGAAAGGGATGGTTGTTCCTATTTTTCTTTTCACTACCCTGAGTAGTCATTCGGGTATGCCCCATAATCACCATAGCCTGTGGCGGAATTCGAAACCGCATAGCATGTGCAGGAAGAGGTGCTTTTATAATCTTCATGCCACCATTAAGGTTATAGGCAATTCCTGTGGCATCCGTTCCTCTAGCCTCACATTCCTTGGCTAAAACTGCCAACACCCTATTTTTCTGCCTTGGGGTAAAATACCCTTTATAATCAATCAATCCAAATAAGCAACACATATTAGTCATCCTCCTCTGTTTCAACAGGTTCATTTACATATAAACGTCTTTCCTTTAAATAGGTAATTAGTTCCGGTTGGGTTAATCGTTCCAAAAATCCATGCCAGCTCATAACTGACAATTCACTTTCAGTCATTAAAAAAGCCACGTTACAAATCTCATTAACGAGCTGTAACGTGGCAATAATGGCGTTGTATTCTACAGTACCTCTGAAGAGACGAAATTCGATGGTTTCGTAGTTGGTAATATTCACACAGGAATATCTGCCCAGTCCGGATTTCTTTGCATGGTCTAACACGTCCTTGGGTCTTTCTTTTAATCCATATCGTGCCGCCCAACGATTCACTTGGTATTCTGTTCTTCTAGAAAATCTCAATAATTCATCCCAAAAACGTTCCACAAAGAATAATACCTTGCTTATAGTGACCTCCTGTTCCTCAACTGTTTCACCAAGGCTAGTTCGGTTCACATGACAATGCAAACCAGTGGTAGATGTTTGATGAGATTTATACCCTAATTCCAAGGCTTTATTCACAATTGCCTGCCATGGAGTTTGTGTCATGTGATAATCCAATGTCATTGGGTGGGTTACAATTTCTAAACCATCATCTAAACTGCCGTCGGTCTTAATGTAAATCAGTTCCTCTTCACCGTTAGCAACTTCGCATATTTTCTGGGCATGATAGCTGCTTTTTCCGCCTCTGTCAATTTCCAGCTCCACCCCTAAATATCGGTTACCTTCTCCATAGAAAATGGGGTCTGGACGGTAGCTATAGCCGTGCAGACTAGTGGAACTGTCATACTGAATATGGCAGTTGTAACAATAGGGCTCGTCCTCATCGTCATCTTCGTAATATGCGTCATTTACATGAATCAGTCTGTCGCAACGGCTACAAGTGGTATAGTTTCGGTCGTAGCAGCTTTGGCAAAGGCTGATATTTTCGTCTCCCGCATCGTTGTCTGCCCAAATCCTTTCGCCACAATCCTGACAAACCACCGTTAAATCATCAATACAGTTACAGCAATAAATCTCTTCACCCATTTCGTAGCCATCACAAATTTCATGCTCCTCACCGCAGTGGGGACAAATAAAAACTTCTCTTTCTTCCATCAAATTTTACCTCCTTAATATTCTTCTGCTAGTAGCATAGTAGAATGGTCAGTGTCATCAATAACAAATATTTTTGCCGTAAACTCCTTTTCTCCGTTTAAGGGTAACGTAACCTCATGGCAATAGACTGGTTCTTCTTGTGTATGGATAATATGTAAGTTATCTCCCTCGCCCTTTAGTCGAAACACCTGCAACCAATCCTTGGGCTCTTCCATAGCATCAATCATCACCCATAAAACCATTTGTATCCAAAAAGGGATTTCCGCAGAAACCCCTCTAGTGATGTAGCGTTGATTTTGAAACATTTAATCCTCCTCCAAAATAGCATCTATAATGGCACATAGCGCACTTGCAGCCATAACAATGAATCCGCCTGTTATCTTCTTCCAAAATATGTTGATTATTTTCTCATAATAAAGCCTCCTGTCATAAACTGTTTAGTCCAATTACATCCCTTTTAGACGTAAGACGTACTTGCCCTGAAAAATGCAATCATCTGTAACAGCACCGTTTTCACAGCATTTAATAGTAATTTCAACCAACAACCACAACTCATTAGTAAAACCTCCTTTAAATAAAATATAGAAATACCACAGGTTTTTTCAGGAAAATATGGTTTAAACATCAACGTTTCCTCAAAAACCAAAAAAGAGCAGAGGTCAAAGGAAGTTTCATTTCCCTTGTCATCTGCTCTTTTCTACTATAATAATATATTTTTATAAAGTTTTGTTTTACCTTAAATGCCCCAACAATGGTATAAATAAACCATACAAACCGAAAGGAGGTTTCTTCATGCTTGAAGATTACCCAGATATTTTAACCCCAAAAGAGGTGATGGAGATTTTAGGTATCTCTAAAAACACCTTATATCAACTGATTAACAATGGCGAGATTCCTGCCACAAGGCTTGGGCGTAAGTTGTGGAGAATACAGAAACAAGCTCTGATGGAGTTTCTGGAAAAACGTTAAAAATGAATACTTGTCCAGGCTTTAGGTTTTTTCAGCACTATCAAAGTCTCACGTGCTTAAGCGCTCATAAAATCTGTAAGTACCAATCGTGGATAGACTACAATTAATTGTAGCCTATCCTATGTATTCCTTTACAAAAGCTTCTGAACTATTTTAGGTTATTGGTCAACCTGTAAATAAGCCCAGTTATCTTTAAATATTTATGGACCTTTACTTCATATTTTTCCAGTCTTTTGTTCCATGTTCTTTTAACCTTATTTTTGTTGGAACAACTAAAAACTCAGCAATATCAATGGTTTCAGCTATTAATGTTCCAAAATTGAATTAATTTATTATTTATAAACTATGGCTTTTATAATCTTTATATGTGGTTATAACTAAGACTTTATCCAATCCCAACAATTACAGATCTCATTCACTGTTTGTCTTAAACTTTATACCCTCTGCATTTGCAGACTCCTTTTTATACAAACATATCCTCATCTCAATTCATCACGTAACAAATTTCACCATCTACCATTGTCATTTCTTCTTTAAGATTATAAAATTCAAATGGCTTTTGGGTTTTAAATTTAGACATGACAAGTAGCGATTTTCTACAAAGGTATACTTTAGGTAACCATACCACTTTGATGTGCGTACTTTTTTTATTTCAGGTTTTGCCTTATCATACGTTTTGTATAGAAAAACAAAAGAAAACATTTAAAACGGGAGGTTCAATTATGAATAAGAAAGCAGTTATTATGTCAGCGGCAGTTATCAGTGCCGTGGCAACAAATGTAGCATTTGCTGGAGACAACGTTCCTTTGCGAAGTACAGTGGAGGCAAAGGGAGGCATCGTAAATTACGATGCAGTAGACAAAAGTGTCCGCGTAACCTATGGCACAACCAAAATGAAATTTATTATTGGCGATAAAACCATAACAGTGAATGGAAGTGAAATTTCAATAGGCACCTCACTTGTTGACGGCAAAACTATGATTTCTTCGGAAGCATTAAACACATATTTATTCGGCGAAAATACTAAAGAAGTAAAAAAAACAGATATGGCATTAAACCTTATAAATAGTTTCGCAACAGGTGATACACAGGTTGCGGAAGACACGCTTAAAGAAGACTATATTCAGCATAACTTAGCTTATGGCACAGGAAGAGATTCTTTTGTGGGCTCAATAGAATATCTTGCATCAGCACAAACAAAAACAACCGTTAAAAACATAAGAGCCTTTGAAGATGGCGACTATGTATTTTTACAGAACGTTTATAATTTTGCAGGGGCCGGCGAACAGGTAGCTTTTGATATATTCAGATTTGAAGACGGAAGAATCGCTGAGCATTGGGATAACCTTGCTACTTTGGCACAGCCTAACCCATCTGGACACACCCAGATTGACGGCTCAATGGAAATTAAGGATTTAGACAAAACAGAGGAAAACAGAGTTCTTATAAATAATTTCCTTTTTGACGTAATGCAAGGAAATAATTCAGACAAAACACTTGATTACTTCCAGGGGGACAAATACATTCAGCATAATACAGGAATTGCTGATGGAGTTTCTGGTTTAGGTACAGCCCTTACAGCACTTGCAAATGCAGGTATTGATATGATTTATAATGAAACTCATTTGGTACTTGCGCAGGGTAACTATGTCTTGGCAGTAAGTGAGGGAACATTTGGTGGCGCCCCTACCAGCTACTACGATTTATGGCGCGTAGAAAATGGAAAGATTGCTGAGCATTGGGATGTAATGGAAACAATCGCTGACGAAGCAACATGGGCAAATGACAATGGTAAATTCTAAAAAACGAGTAAATATGAGAGGATGAATTGATATGAAAGAAGTCATAGAATTTTTACAGAAAAACCCTGTACAGTACCTTGCAACCATAGGCCGTGACGAGAAGGCAAAATGCCGTCCATTTATGTTTTGTTTTGAAAAAGAAGCAAAGCTTTGGTTCTGTACAAATAATACAAAAGATGTTTATAGGGATATACAGGCAAACCCATACATTGAGCTTTCCATTTCAAATGCAGAATACGCATGGATAAGGCTTAATGGTAAGGCTGTTTTCGAAAACAACATGGATGTTAAAGAGGGCTGTATGACGAACCCAATTGTAAAGGGACAATATAGCACCGCAGATAATCCCATTTTTGAGGTGTTTTATCTGGAAGATGCAAATGCAGTTATTGCCGATTTTTCTGGAAATCCCCCAAAAGAGTATTCACTTTAATTTATGAAGGTAGTTCGAACAATCATCTTCGGACTACCTTCATATGGGAGGTTTTAACTTGAATAGCACACCTAAATGCCCCTTAGAAACGGCAGTAATGTTTTTAAACAACAAAGAAAAAATAATGGCAATCGGTTGGCTTACAGAAAAAAATATGGCTAAAGAAAATCTTCACTATTATTTAGGAAATATTTCCGAGAAAAGGTTTAAAGAAATAATATCTGAAATTTTGGACGAAAAAATTGCCATCTTAAAGGGGAATGAATATAAAATCACAGAATTTGGAAGAAGCTTTGGCGGTATCATAGAAAGTATGAAAATATGGGGAGAAACACAAAAAGCATAGCCGTGCGTTTAGCTGTGCTAATGTATATTATTCCGCATACTTAGTTTTGTAATCTGTACCCCATGCAAGCATAGAATCTAGTATTGGTTTAAGGCTTAAACCTGTTTCCGTGAGGGTATATTCCACCTTCGGTGGTACTTCTGCGTAAATCTTACGTATAACCAAACCATCGTTTTCCATATCCCGCAGATGGCTTGTTAAAACTTTTTGGGTAATACCTGTAACGGAACGCTTCAGTTCATTAAAACGTTTTGTGCCTGTGAGTAAGTCCCTAATGATAAGCACCTTCCATTTATCTCCAATAAGCTGAAGTGTCATTTCAACAGGACAGTTTGGTATGGTTTTTGGCATGAAACCTCCCCTTTTCTTTATAGTATAAAAATAGCCGTATATACTCTTATTATACTTAACATTTGAAATAAATCAATATAAAATATGGTGAAAAAATGAATACAAAAAAATATCTGGAAATACTTAAAAACGAAATCCATTCAACAGTTTTTGCAACCGTTGACGAAGAAGGACTTCCCTGCGCAAGAGTTATAGACATTATGCTTACAGATAAAAATAGCCTATACTTTTTAACAGCAAAAGGAAAGATGTTTTATCATCAGCTTATGAACAAAAAATATGTTGCCATAAGTGGCATGACAAACGAACCCGGTACGATGCATAAAAAATCTATCTCTGTAAGAGGAAAAATAAAGAACATCGGCAGTGAAAGGCTAGAAGATATTTTTAAAGCAAACAAATACATGGCGGAAATATACCCTACAAAGGAAAGTCGTCTGGCCCTTCAGGTTTTTAAACTTTATGAGGGAGAAGGCGAATATTTTGACCTTTCTACAAACCCAATAACAAGAAACAGTTTTAAAATAGGCAGTTCAAACAGTGAGGTAACGCGAAGGGGATATTCTGTAAATGCCAATTGTAATGGCTGTAAAATTTGCTACTCAAAATGCCCTCAAAAGTGTATCAATATTGAAGTGACACCTGTAGTGATTGAACAAAACCACTGTTTGCACTGCGGAAATTGCTATAGCGTATGTCCCTTTGGTGCAGTGGAAAGGGTTGAATAAAATGAGCTTAATCAATTTGAATAACAGAAAAGATGAGAACCAAAAACAAGCCTATTTAGAAAAAATTGAAGAAATAAAAAATCAGCTGAACTACGCTGACGCAATCGTTATTGGCGGCGGTTCAGGGCTTTCAACGGCAGCAGGCCTTACCTATTCAGGGGAACGTTTTGAAAATTTTTTTACCGAATTTATAAAAAATTACGGCTTCACGGATATGTATTCTGCTGGCTTTTATCCTTTTGACACACAGGAGGAAAGATGGGCATACTGGAGTAAGCATATTTACTGCAACCGATATGATATTGATGCCGGCAGGGTTTATAAGGTTTTGTTGGAACTTGTTAAGGGGAAAAATTATTTTGTTCTTACAACAAATGTTGACCATCAGTTTTGGCTTGCCAATTTTGATGACAACAGAATATTTGCAACACAAGGTGATTATGGATATTTTCAGTGTGCACATAAATGCCATGACAAACTGTATAACAACGAAGAAGCTGTACGAAAAATGCTAGAATATCAAAAAGGCTGTAAAATCCCAACGCATCTTATACCTAAATGCCCTGTTTGCGGTGGGGATATGTCGGTGAATTTACGGTGCGACAATTTTTTTGCTGAGGACGAAAAGTGGCATATTGCCCGTAAAAAATACGAGGAATTTTTGAAAGAAAATAAAAGTAAAAAGATACTTTTTATTGAACTTGGTGTCGGCATGAATACCCCAGTAATTATAAAGTATCCATTTTGGAAAATGACGGCTGCCTACAAAAATGCCTCTTATGTATGCATAAATAAAGGAGAAGCGTGGG
>JAQVIB010000064.1 GCA_028695945.1 Lachnospiraceae bacterium | reverse complement strand
GAGGAAGAATATGAAGTTTCAGTTTTAGCTGCTAATTGTGCACAACTTAAAGAGGACGACATTAAGGAAATTTTAGAGAATGTTCTACTTCAGTTCCCGGTTATGGAAGTATGTTTTAATTTGCCGAATTGGTTAGATACATTGGAATTTGACCACTACATAAAAAAAGACCTTTCAAATGCTTTTAAAGCAATGATGAAAAATATAAACAAGATAGATGATGTAAAAAAAGCTGTTGAACTGCTGGAGGATAGCCCTTACATACGCAAAGCATATGTTGATGAAATAAGCCTTGGTGATGGCAGTGCCGTGGCTGAAATAGCCATGGAAGATGGTTTATTCTACAAGGTTTTAAGCGAAACTTTAAATATTCCGCTGGAAAATGATTACCAACTTATTTCTGTAATTAAAGAATTATCAGGTGTACGGGAAGGGTACGAAAAGATGAAGCTTGCTATGGCAGATGCCCAAAGGAAAGGGTATGGCATTGTTGTTCCACAGTTTAGTGATATTGTTTTGGATGAGCCAGAACTTTATAGGCAAGGTTCACGCTACGGTATTCGCCTAAAAGCTAAGGGCAGAAGTATGCACCTTATTAAGGCAGATATTGAGGCTGAGGTTAATCCGATAATCGGCAGCGAGGAACAGACCATAAGTTATATTGAAGAATTAAAAAAGGAATATAAAGAAAATCCCCAGAAGATTTGGGAACTTAATTTGTTTGGAAGAAGCCTTGAATCTTTGGTTACAGAGGGTATGAACAATAAGCTTTACAGAATGCCACAGGATGCCCAGTTCAAGCTTCAAGAAACATTGGAAAAAATTATTAATGAGGGAAGTGGCGGTCTAATTTGCATTTTGTTGTAACCGTAATTATTTTAATGCTATTTTAAAATGAATGTAAAACAACTTGAAGCCTCTAAACTGATATAAAAATCGGTTTAGAGGCTTTATAATTATTTAATGCATTAACTTTTCATTATTGGAATGCTATTTTCTCTAAATAATTTCTGTACAAAAAAAGTGTTGACAGTCCACCTTTAAGAATGAAGATTGCTTTATTATAACCCTTATTTAGTTATATTTTTTTGATATTGGTCTGAATTGCTCATTTCAAAGGTTAGAGGAAATGAAACTTTCCAATTTCCCTCTATTACTTGTCCTTCTTTAATAAAATATCCGAAAAGTTCATAGTTGGATAGTTCATCTTTTGGAATGTCAAAAATTTCTTCTTCGTATCTCAATGGAAACAATTCATCATCTTCATTTGGCATATGTTCATAATTTGAAAAGCTGATATTGTATAGGCATATTACATCTTTTGTATCCCCTTTTTTTCTTAGATACAAATAACCGCAATCATTCAATGTATTTCCCGTGGAAACTTCTACTTGCAAATGCAATTTATCATCTTTGTATCCAGCACCAATAATATTAAATCCTTCAATTCCCACACTAACAGGTGCTATATTTTGAATGATGGCTTCAGCCTTTTCCTTAAATATTTTACGGCCAGTATACTTTTCATAATCTCCGCCTGCACCATTTGCATGCACTTCTTGCGTTCCCTTTAAATCAGAAATTATATATTCAAGGTTTACTGGAATTTTAAAGCTTTCATCAAAACCATATTTTTGATTTTCATGGGAGAATTGTTTTAATGTGAAAGTTAAATTGTCAGTAATGCTTTTTGAAATATCATTACTATCTAAATCTGTTATTGTAATCATAAAAGTAGCTTTTTTTAAATCTTCTTCATATCCATAGAATTCACAGCCACAAACAGCCGTACCAACACCCTCAATGTTATAGCTATCTTTCAAGTCAATGGTTTTGTCTATACGATTATCTATTAAGTCTTGCAATGTGAAATATACCTTGGCAGTATTTCCTGAAATATCTATTGCAACAACTTCAAGTTTAATGCCATTACTTTCATGTGATATTTCAACAGGCGTAAAAGTTTCGGCAACCGATGGCGGTGCTAAATACATAAGCTCATAAATTCGTTTTATAGTAGCTGCTAAAGCAGGATAAGCGACAGTAGTGCATACAATAAGGCATAGCCCAATTAGTATAGGTCTTAAATGTTTATGCTTAGCTTTTTTGCTTGTAGTCTGTTTTGTTTCTTTAGCCAATTTCACAGTTCTATTAATTAGTTCTTCACTAGGTTTATAGGAATCCATTAGTTCTTTATATTTGTCCTTAAACATAATAATCCTCCATATCCATAAATTCTTTAAGCATACTTCTTGCCCGAGTTAATTGTGTTCTAACAGTTGAGTTTTTTCTGTTTAATGCAATACCGATTTCATTAATTGACATTTCCTCATAATAAAAAAGGTAAATTACTTCTCTATATTTTTGAGGTATTTTATGTAGCTCAGTGCTTAAATCTTGCATTTCTTTATCGATAAAAATTAAATCCTCTGTTATATTTCTTGTTTTTTTCCTAAAAACATTGGTAAAAAAGCTACTGGTACAGTTTACAGTTACTCGAATGAACCAAGCTTTTCTGTGTTCTTCATTATTGAATTTAGGCTTTTTCTTCAAATATTTCATAAAAACTTCTTGAAATATGTCCTCTGCATCATGCTTTGTTCCGGTTTTCGATAAAGCAATGTGATATATCATATTGCCATAAGTCGTTATTACATCCTCATCATTATTATATAATAATTCTTTCATGCTTAACCTCCTTTCACATATAACACTCTTTAAATCATTAAAATGCTACAATATATAAAAATATTTTGAAATTTAAGAATCTTGTTTGTAATTTCTTGTACTCGTCTTAAATAAATACAATATTATCAAAGTGATTATCATTTATTTTAAGATTGGTTTGTGGTGATTCAATCGTAAGATAGGAAAATAAAAAAGTAGGCAGAGATTTTTCCTCTGCCTACTCTTTTATACAAAAACCTTATGAAGGTATCCCCAGTATAAGTAGTTCAATGTATATATAATTAGTAGTAAGTTCACTGAGCAGGTAATTGTAAGAAACAAGCGTATTTTCGACTGTAATGATTTTTTTAGACAGTTATAAAAAACATTGTAAAATACAGGTGCCAAAACCATGCCACACCCAATTGTTACAAGCCACCTAATTGCACTAACGGGAACAAAAGCGGCAATTAGCAGTGCACCAATGTTTATGCTGGCTGTAACTTTAAAATGCTTTTTTGTAGTATCAAGGTCTGTACGGTCAATTTCCAGTGTACTTTCATCAATAATGCCATGCCTTTTATGCCACAATTTGTTACTTTGTTTATCTAGTGTAAATGCTATTGCACAGCCTAGTGACCATAGCAAAAGTACTCTAACTAATCCCAAAACAATCGCTCCTTTTAAATATATATTTCCATTATATCTAAAAGCTTATACTATTACAACATAATACAGGTAAGTTCAAGGTAAATATTAAATATTTATTAAACCAGTTTATTCCATTGAAATTTTAGGGAAAAATGATTATAATTAACATGGAATTAAATATTTAACATAATAGGAGAATTTTATATGAAGAAGCTTATTAGTATGTTTTTAGCAACGGCAATGTTATTTAGTTTAGCAACTACTCCTGTTTTTGCATCAAATAACGCTGATGATATGAGAGCGGTTTGGGTTTCATCAATATATAATATAGACTTTCCGTCGGTGGCAAACAAAGGCAATGCAACGGCACAAAAGGCAGAGTTTTCAGATAAACTTGATAAGTACAAGGCGGCAGGTATAAATACTGTTATTGTGCAGGTTCGTCCTAAAGGAGATGCACTATATAAGTCCAATCTTAACCCTTGGAGCGAGGTTCTTACAGGAACTCAAGGGAAAGATCCTGGTTACGACCCTTTGGAATATATGGTGGAAGAAGTACATAAACGTGGCATGGAGATACATGCCTGGCTTAATCCATACAGAATAACAACCGCTGGCACAGATATTGCCACACTGGCAGATGGAAATATTGCTAAACAACACCCAGAGTGGCTTCTAGAGCATAAAAACGCATTTACCCTTGACCCAGCGAATGAGGGCGTTAAGCAGTTTATTTGTGATACAGTTGCAGAGATTGTAAATAATTATGATGTTGATGGAATACATTTTGATGATTATTTTTACCCAGCAGGATATCCACTTAAGGCCGGTGAAACTTTAGATGGAAGTGAGGCTAACCAACGACGTGATGACGTAAACGACCTGATAAAGCGGGTTCATAATACTGTTAAAAGCTGTAAATCATCAGTAGTTTTTGGTGTAAGTCCAATGGGTATATATAAGGATATAACCAATGGCAGTTATACAATAAAAGGGTCACCAAGTTATTATAGTGTGTTTGCAGATACTCTTGCATGGGTAAACAATGGATGGGTAGATTACATCGTTCCACAGGTGTACTGGGAAACCACACATACTACGGCTGCGTATGAAAATGTTGTAAACTGGTGGAACAGCCAAATGAACGGAACAAATGTTAAGCTTTATATAGGTGAGGCGATTTACAAGGATGCCGTTGCTTCGGAAATTGGAAAACATCTTTATATTTGTGATAAATATCCCAACGTAAAGGGGAATGTTTACTTTAGTTCTACTAACCTATTGGTAAACAGAAAAGGATGTTTAGATACTTTAACGAAAATTTATAATTCATCAACAACGGCAACAGCACCGATAGCACCTACAGTTGCAGATAAGGATAATTTATCTAATAAAAATTCAACAAAGGGAATGGACACTTCTGTCAAAGCTAAAACCGTTGAGGCAGTAAGTAATAAATCAAAGGTTCTTGTAGACGGAATTGAAACCGAATTTGAGGCTTATAACATAGAAGGTTTCAACTTTTTTAAGCTTAGAGATATTGCATATTCTGTAAGAGAAACAGATAAGAAGTTTGACACCATTTGGAATGAAGAAGGTAAGGCGATAAATATGGTTACAAAAACACCTTATACAGTTGTAGGTGGAGAGCTTACATCAAGCGGGTTAGCAAAAACGAAAACAGCTGTTAAATCTGAGGCATTATTGCAGATAAATGGTGTGCAGACCTATTGCGATGTATATAATATTGATGGCTATAGCTACTTTAAATTAAGGGATGTTGCACAGGCTGTTAATTTTGGTGTGTCATGGAGCCAGGAACAGAATACAATTGGAATTGTAACTTTAGTTGGTTACAGTGAAAATAATTAATTTTATATTATTTGATACATTAAAGCGGTAACTACAACTAATTTGTGGTTACCGCTTTTTATTTTAAAATAAATGCTAAACAATTTCTTTTGTTAGTTCAGCTATTTTCAATTTTGCTTGTTCCAAAACAAGGTCGCCAGAAGGTGTTATAGAATAATATTTTCTAATCTTCCCATTTATAGATACTTCATTTACAGTAAGTACACCGTTTTTCTCCATTCCATGCAGAATAGGATATAATGTTCCAGCACTTATATCGTAACCATGCTCCTTTAACTCATCAATCATCCAAGAACCGTAAAAAGGTTCTTTTTTTGCATGATGTAGTATATGAATCTGAATAAATCCTAAAAACAATTTCCTTAAAATAGGTTCTTGCATTTAGTTCCCTCCTGTGATAGAATCCGAATATCGAAATTCGATATCGATTTTAGCTATATAAATTTTACTATATTTATTAACTAAAAGCAAGGAGGAATTATATGGATATATTCTCTGTAACTAATGTAAATTTTAAAAACATTTTAAAATATTCAAATATAAAAATTAAGGAAAATAAAACAACATTTTTAAGCGGTAAGAGTGGAACTGGGAAAAGTACACTGCTTAAAATTCTAAATGCTTCAGTTCCAACTGGTAGTGGAACAGTTTTGTATTATGGAAAGCCAATTGAAAAACACAATACAATTATGTTGCGAAAAGAAGTTATGCTTGCTTCTCAAAATGTATTTCTTTTTGATGATACAATACAAAACAATTTCTTGGAGTATTACCGTTATAGGGAAACAACTCCGCCTGGTATAAAAAAAATGCAGGAATTTTTGCATATATGCGTTGCAGATTTCCCACTTGATGCTAAATGCAGTCAACTTTCAGGTGGCGAGAGGCAAAGGGTGTTTATTGCAATTTGTTTATCCTTTATGCCAAGAGCATTAATGTTGGACGAGCCTACATCTGCCCTTGATGGACATACAGCTAATGAATTGATTAAAAATCTTAAAAACTATTGCAAAGAAAACAGCATAACACTTATAGTTGTATGTCATGATAAAAACCTTGTAGAGTTGTATGCAGATGAAGTTACAAATTTGAATTCGGAGGTGTAGTATGAGCGATGTAATTGTCTTAAATTTATTCCAATTCGGAGCAGTTTATTTGTTATTATTGATTGTGCTTGGAATAATGAAAAAGTGCAAAATAAATCAAAGCAAGCTACTTGTTATAGGAAGTATTAGAATGACAGTTCAGCTGGTATTAGCAGGATTTGTACTTACGTATTTATTCAAAAATCCACATCCAGTATTTGTTATTATTTACCTTATTTTAATGATAGGCATGGCAATTCATACTGTTTTATCAAGAAATAAAGGAATTAACAGCAAATTTTCGGTAATAGTTGCAGTATCCCTTTCAGCTACAGGGCTTTTGGTTATTGCATTTTTTATTTTGGGTGTTGTTGGAGTCAGTTTTTTTAATCCACAATATACAATTCCTATCAGCGGTATGATTATCGGAAATGCCATGACAGGGGTAAGTCTTGGACTAAAAACTTTTAACGAAAGTATAAAAACTCAAAAGATGAAAATAGATACACTTATTAACATTGGTGCAACGCCCAAAAGTATTCTAATTCCATTTGTTAATAAAGCACTTGAAACGGCATTACTTCCCACACTTAATTCTATGGTTGGTATGGGTGTTATTTCTCTTCCAGGAATGATGACAGGTCAGATTTTATCGGGAACGCTTCCTACTACAGCTATTTTGTACCAAATTGCCATTATGATTGCAATAACTGTTGTTACTTGCCTTGCCGTATTCTGTTCTTTGTTCTTTGGATATAGAACACTTTATAATAGTCAAAATCAAATGCTTATTTAGTTTCACTAAATTGTAAAAACATAGGATATTGCAGTGTTTTTATTGACACCTAAGGTGGCTTACTATAGAATAGAAATAATTTAATTTTTTGGAGGTAATACAAATGGGAAAACAAATGGAGCAATTTGGAGGAAGCAAAGAGTATGTTGTGTCACCACAGCTTATGAATTCTGTTAACATAGCAATGGCATTGGAAAAACCACTTCTTATAAAGGGTGAGCCTGGTACAGGGAAAACAATGCTTGCAGAGGCAATAAGTAAGGCACTTGATAAGGAACTTATAATTTGGAACATTAAATCTACAACAAAGGCACAGGACGGACTTTATGTTTATGACGTGGTTCAACGCCTTTATGATAGTCAGTTTGGTGGTGACGGTGTAGATGATATTAAAAAATATGTTAAACTTGGCAAGGTTGGAGAGGCTTTTAATTCCGAAAAGCAAGTTATTTTGCTAATTGATGAAATTGATAAGGCAGATTTAGAGTTCCCTAACGATTTACTTTGGGAGCTGGATAAAATGGAATTTCATATTCCTGAAACTAAGGAGACGGTTAAGGCGAAAAAACGCCCTATAGTAATAATTACATCTAATGCAGAAAAAGAACTTCCAGATGCTTTTTTAAGAAGATGTATTTTCCATTACATTGAGTTCCCATCACAAGAACTTATGGAGGAAATTGTTAAGGTACATTTTGATAATCTTGACCAAAAACTTTTGGCACAGGTTTTGGAAACTTTCTACTGGATTAGAGATATGGAGATACAGAAGAAGCCAAGTACATCTGAAGTTATAGACTGGATTCAAGCATTGGAAATAGGAGGAATTGACCCAGAGATTATTAAAAAGGAAATTCCATTTGCAGGTGTGCTTTTGAAGAAAAATGAGGATTTGGATACAGTTGAAAGAGTAAAAAGGAGATTCAAATACTAAGACTATAGAGGTGAGAATATGTTTAGTGCCTTTTTTTACCTATTGCGTGCAAAAGGACTGGACGTTTCACTTAACGAATGGCTTACTCTTATTGAGGCTCTTGATAAGGGGTTAGCACACTCAAGCCTTACTTCTTTTTATTATCTTGCAAGGAGTATACTTGTAAAAAGTGAAACGGAATTTGATAAATTTGATGGTGCATTTCTTGAGTTCTTTAAGGATATTCAGTATTTTGAGGAAATTCCTAAAGAACTTTTGGACTGGCTTAATAATCCGTCAGAAAAGAAAAACAATTATGATAAAGAGCAGGACTTATTTAACAAAGGGCTTAGCATGGAAGAAATTCAGAAAATGCTTTTGGAGAGACTTCAGGAACAGGATGGAGAGCATAACGGAGGGAAATACTGGGTTGGAACTGGCGGCATGTCTGTTTTTGGTAATGCAGGGAATGCCTCTAACGGTATACGTGTTGGTGGTGAATCTATACGACATAGTGCTATGCAGGTGGCAAGTGAACGTAAATTCCATGATTTCAGAAACGACACTGTTTTGGATACACGACAGTTTCAAATGGCCTTCAGAAGGTTACGCCAGTTTTCAAGCCGTGTAGATGCACCTAAAACTGAACTTAATGTTGACGGCAGTATAGATGAAACATGCAATAATGCAGGCAACCTAAAGCTTGTATTTGATAAGCCAAGGCAGAATACTGTTAAGGTACTTTTACTTATGGATAGTGGAGGTTCTATGGACTATTATTCTAACCTTTGCACTTCACTTTTTCAGGCAGTAAGTAAATCAAGTCATTTTAAGGATTTAAAGGTTTACTATTTCCACAACTGTATTTATTCCAAGTTGTATACAGACCCGTACTGCATACCAGGCAACTGGATAGACACAGAGTGGGTGCTTAACAACATAAGCAGTGAGTACAAAGTTATTATAGTTGGTGATGCCTCTATGGACCCAAGCGAATTACTTGGCAGAAGCTATTACAACTATGGTGCACGTACAGAAGTTACAGGCATGGAATGGCTTAAAAGATTTCAACACAAGTACGAAAAGATGGTGTGGTTAAACCCTGTTGTTGAGATGGGTTGGAGGTCGGGTTATTGGCGTCAAACTTACAATATAATAAGTGATGAATTTGATATGTACCCTCTTACTGTTGCAAACTTAGAAAAAGCGTTGAAGAAGTTAATTGTTGCAAAATAAAGTAAATGAAAATGCCTTGGATATTGTTCCAAGGCATTTTTGTATCGATTTTATATTAGCATATTTTTGAAGATTTACGGATTTATAAAGTGATAAAATATTGTTATTCATCAAACATTTTGTAATATACCCAACCTTTAAGAACGGAACATTTATCTGTAAGCTCATCATTCACTTGTGTTATATAGTCTCCATTTGCTGTCATAAAACCAGAATTTGTTATAATAGGAAGTTCTGCACGTAATTCATTTGAATAATCAAATATAGGTGAAATTCCATTTATGCCTATCAGTTCTAACATTGTTGAACCAAGATAGTTTGAGCTGATTGTATGATTTTTAGGAAGATTTAGGGTATCCACTGTTTTACTCATGTCCACAAGATTTTTGGAGGCGGAGTTTTGCCAAATCAAGAATGGTGTTTTATATACGTTGAACAATTGCTCCATTGTTCCGTTTGCATTAATATCGTAGTCTAAAATATCAAAGAAGTCCATTCCGTTAGAAAATCCTGGAAGATGGTCGCCATAATATACAAATACAACGGGTTCGTCAGATGCTTCAAAATAATCTGTAAGACGTTTAATTTCTTTATCAGCATCTTTAATACCCATAAAATAGCTACTCAACAAGTTTTCTTCGCTTGGTGTAAGATTAACACCGGTATCAAATGTTTTTTCAACTTCAGTATACTTCTCGTCATATGGTCCATGATTTTCAATGGTTACACAAAATTCAAATAAAGGGGCATCGCTTTGTTCTATATGTTGCTCAAAATTTTCAATTATACTGTCAGA
>JAQVIB010000063.1 GCA_028695945.1 Lachnospiraceae bacterium | reverse complement strand
CTTTATAACGATGACGGTAATAACTTTGGAAAAGATGAAGTGGATAGGTGGGAGAAAAAGAAAATATTGCAGGCACTTAAAAACAATGGGTTTTCACGAACAAAGACGGCGGCAGAATTGGGCATAAGCCGCTCCACATTATGGAACAAAATGAAATATCACAAAATAGAGCTATAAACATTGTGGATACTTGGGTGATGTAATGAAATAAAGTGATTCCATTAAAGGGTTATTTTGCTTGTTTTTTCCTTACAATTTATAACACTTGCTTTACATTCCAAGGCAAAATGATTATACTTAACATTATATAGAAATTAAAAATAAGGTTATAGAACCGAGGGAAGTGATGTATTGGAAGACCTTAAAAAGGTACGAATTATGACAAATTTGGCCATCTACGATAAAAACCACGGTGAGGAGGATAGAAAAATAACCTCTCATTATCGACGGGACTATGTTTACAAGAAAAATCTGAGGATACGCATTGGAGTATTTTTGGGCAGTGCAGTGTTGGCAATGTTATATTATGGGTATAAGCTCTTTATAGCAGGAACTGATATTTTTACTACATTTAGTAAAGCGGAAGGAATTAAAATTGGAACTGCGGTGGTTATTTTATTTGTTATATACACAATAATAGGAACTGTAATAAACCGTGAAAGGTACAATTTGGCAGAAGAGCGATGTTTACAATATGAAAAAATGCTATCTAAGCTGAATGGGAAAAAAGAAACACACATCACAAAAGAAGATAACAAAAATGAGAGGACCTGATTATGGAAATAGTTATAAGTTTTGGGCAGTCACTTACTGCTGTTTATAAAAAGGCGGAGGTACAATTTAATGTAATTTTCAAGTTGATAGCTGGTTTGTTTGTGTTCGGAAGGCTGTCGGTGCTTTCTATGGGCAGTGCATCTTCTTTGTATATATTAATAATTACTATTTGTTGTGGTGTGCTTACAACTTTTGTAACTCCTTCAATTTTTATGGTGCTTGCAGCATTTATTGCCTGCTTTTATTTATTTTTAGCCTCTGTTGAAACTGCTTTGGCAGCATTCATATTTTGCTTTTTGCTTTTTGTATTTTATGTTCATATCTTTCCGAAAGAAAGTTTGGTTATACCAGCAATGCTTAGTGCATATTTTTTTAAGATACCATATGTTGTGCCTATTTTTGCGGCACTATATATTGGGGTTCGGGCATTAGTACCTGTTGGAGCAGCAGTTTTTATTTGGAGCAATACACATTTATTAAAAGGAATGGCAGAAATTACACCAAAGGCAGATTTTACCCCTGTTGGTATTTTAGACTCGGCAATTAAAATATACGAATATTTACAACCAACAATAGTTGAAAACGGATGGCATTTTGTTGCAATAGTGTTTTGCTTTTCGGTTATTATAGGCTGGGTAGTAAGTAATATGTTTGTGGATTATGAACGTGAGCTTGCAATAGTGGCAAGCGGAATAACCATTATGGTTGGGCTTTTAATTGCCATTTTCTTTGCTAATGCTCAGGTTTCAATTATAGGTGCAATATTGGGTACAATAATATCTTGCGGCATTGTTTATGTGGTGCAAAGTATGGATTTTGTACTGGATTACGGCAGTGCTCAAAGGGTTAAATTTCAAGATGATAACTACTTTTACTACGTTAAAGCTGTACCTAAAATAAAGGAAGCAAAAATAGAAGAAATTAACGAAGAAACAAAGTAAGCCCAAACTTTCGGGAGGTGAACACAAATATTATGATATATATAAAACCTTTTTTAGACTCCTTACATTTGTATGATATAAGTTTGCCTACGATTGGAATAACAGATATTTTGGATATTCTGATTGTTGCCTATATTGCATACAAAATTATATTTTGGATTAAAGAAACCCGTGCGTGGATACTGTTTAAGGGTATTCTTGTTATATTTGTGTTTGCATTTGTAGCTTTACTTTTGGGACTTAATACAATTTTGTGGATACTTTCCAAAACCATATCCGTAGGAATTATTGCGGTAATTGTTGTGTTTCAGCCAGAACTTAGAAAGGCTTTGGAACAACTTGGAAAGGGAAAGCATATAACTTCAATTTTTAGGGCTGATGCAGGAAGCGAAGAAGGTACTTTTTCCGAAAAAACAATGGAGGAAATACTTAGAGCCTGTGGCAAAATGAGCCATGAGAAAACAGGTGCATTAATGCTTATAGAGCATGACGTTCCTCTTGGAGATTTTGAAAGAACGGGTATACCTATTGATGCACAGGTTACAAGTCAATTAATAATAAATATATTTGAACACAACACACCGCTTCACGACGGTGCTGTTATTATAAAAAACAACCGCATTGCAGCGGCAACGTGTTTTCTTCCCCTTACAGACAGCAATGACGTAAGCATGGAGTTAGGAACAAGGCACAGGGCAGCCATTGGTGCAAGTGAGGTGTCCGATGCATTTGTTATTATTGTGTCTGAAGAGACTGGGGCAATTTCCCTTGCAAGGGGCGGCGTGCTTTACAGGAACATAAGCATAGATACCCTTAGAAGTATGCTTTCCCAAGGAAACCGACATGTGAAAAAGAAGAAGATTGTGCTGTGGAAGGGTAGGCGTGCCAATGAATAAGTTTAAGCATATACTTATGCAGGATTTTGGCTGGAAGCTTTTAAGCCTTGCCATTGCCATATGCCTTTGGTTTATTGTTATAAATATAGAGGATCCTGTTGAAACACGAAATTTTTCTGTAACACTGGAAATACTTAACGATTCAGCTATAACTGAAAGAGGTCAAACTATTTCTAATTATGAAGAAATATATGGTCAAAAAATTAATGTTAGAATACGTGGGCAAAGAATTGCCTTGGATAGGCTTTATCAAAATAGGAACGATATGCATGGGTATATAGATTTAAGTACCTTAGAAGAAACCCCTGGTTATGGAGAAACCGTAGCCGCTACTGTAATAGTTAAGCTTCCTTCAAATTTAAGTGCAAGCTATGAAATAGAAGGAAAATCGCCTGGAACAATAAACCTTATAATAGAAAACAGAGTTTCGGTTGAAAAAAGTATTGTGTTGGATATTCAGGGTAGTGCGGATGAAAGTTATACCTTGGCTGCACCAGAGCTTACACCACAAACGGTTACTGTGTCTGGCTCTCAAACTATGGTAGATTCTGTTGATACAGTAAAAGCAGCAGTTAATATTTTAAATATTAAAGAGGACAGCCACTATACAGCAACCCTTGTTGCTTATGATGCAAAGGGAATGCAGGTAGACGGTGTTACACTAAGCGTTAAATCGGTGGATGTATACATTCCTGTTAAAATGAGCAAAAAAGTTAAACTTGTGTATTCTTATGTAGGTACGCCTAAGGCAGGGTATATGGTTGAAAACGTAACCTGCGACCCAGAATATGTTTATGTTTTGGGCGACGAAGAGGTGCTTAAAGGAATTGATGAAATAGACCTTACGCCTGTTAATGTTGATGGCAAAGAGGCAGACACTACCATGACATTTGGTATTAAATATTTCCTTAGTGAAGGTGTTAAGCTGAAAGAGGGAACAAAGGACAAGGCGGTTATTACAGCGAACATAGTGAAAGAAAGCACTAAAACTGTTACGCTGAAAGCTGATAATATTTCATTTAAGGTTGAACTTGGTGAAGGATTAAGTGCAGAGGTTTCGCCGGATGATATAACATTTGATGTGCGTGGAAGTAAGGCAGACATTGAAGCACTAAAAGATGAGCAGATAACGGGCAGCCTTACAGTAACCAATGTTGAGGCAGGCGAATACAGCATGCCGTTGAAGGTTACTTTACCAGAGGGAATTAATTTAGTTGAAGCAGAGGCACCTTCTATTTCTGTTAAAGTGGTGGAAAAAGAGCCAGAACCTGCAAGTGAAGAAGTTCAATAGAATGAATGTATTAATTGAAATATAATGCTAAGAAAAGGCGGTGTTGGATTAATCCAACACCGCCTTAAAAATATCTATTTACTTTTTGATAATTTCTTCAACCATTTTCAACATGTCATCTTTAGAAAGACTATCATCATAACACTCTAATGTATAACTGATAGAATTTTCTTCCCACCCAAGTATTTGAATATGCTTTACGCAATCTAAATTCTCACCAAAGGAAAATATATAAGTTCCGTTGGCTTCATCAATTTTGTCTTGCTCTGTCATAACGTAATCCCCTGGTTTCATTTTATTTAAGTAATCACAGTAATACACAAGCTGACCGCCTGAAACAGTAATTTGCTCACCGTCTTTTAAATCGTTTTCAAACTCAACGCCCTTGGGTTTTTCTTCAGTATTTAAATAAACTTGTGCATCGTCTTTTAAGTAAGTAAATTCTGCGGATTTTAACATTACTACTGTATTATCTTCTGTGTCTTTGCCTTCATATTCCCCAACAAAGGCTTCCTTAAATGCATAGCCATTTTCAAATTTATCAACATATTTTGGCACAAAGCCAACCTCTTTTTTCATTTGACTTTCGGTAGGGAAAGTTTCAAATTTACTATCCAAACAACCGGAATAGCCTACTATTTTTGTTGCGGCAAAGCATGCACCTGTTGTTAATGCCAATACTGCACACGCAATTAAAAGACCTCTTGATTTTTTAGCTATATTAAGTTTCATATTATATTCCTCCTTATTAATACTTCCAATTTTATCATTAATTTCTGCAAACATATTTTCAGAAGGGCTTATTTCCTTAGCCTTATGGAAAACTGCCTGCTTTAGCTCATTATCTAACTTTGTAAATGACCCCATTTTTTACGCCCTCCTCATCAAACTTTTCTTCAATTGCTAAACTATTTTTTAAATTTTTCCTTGCCGCATGAAGTCTGGATTTAACTGTACCTTGAAAGCAACCCATAATACTTGCAATTTCTGCAACAGAAAAATCGTTATAATAATATAGCAATGCCGTTGTTTTCTGTTTTTCCTCTAAAGCGTTAATAGCACGCATTACTTTTTTAGAGGTTTCTTTTTTTATAAAATCTATTTCTACTTGACCAGTATCGTTGCATTCTGCCATTTCAAATATATTCTCCACAGGAACAAATCCCTTTTCTTTTGAATACATTTTCCATGTTATTCTAGTTAAAGTGCGATAAAACCAGGTTTTAAATTGATTGGGATTTTTGAGGTCGCCAATTTTCAAATAGCATTGCACAAAAGCTTCTTGGCAAATATCTTCAGCTAATGCTTTATTATTTGTCATAAGATATGCCGTTCTTATTGCTTTAACTTTATACATTTCAAAAAGTTTTTCAAAAGCAGTGGAATCTCCCTGTTGAAGGGCTAGAACAAGTTCTAAGCTATTATCATCCATTTATATCTCCTTTCTGTGTACACATATATAAGAGACTTATTTTGTGATTTTGGTTCATTTATCTTTAAAGTTTATTGTTTTTATTGACATTTTTCTGGAATTATGGTACAAAAGTCTAAGTGCTTTCATTATCTAATGAATACACTAACTACCCCCAGTTTTCTACAAGAAGAAAAGCTTGAATGACAACCCTTGTATAAATGCTTATTCTTGACGAAAACATACGCCCTTAAAGGGGCATAGCCTATGCACAATGGGGTGCATAGGCTATTTTAACTTATAAACATATTTCTTTTTATTTTTTTGCTTGTATTGCCTTGTCTTTTGCCAAAACGGCGTCAAATGCCTTTACTATAGTGGATTCAAATCCATTTTCTTCTAAAGTGTAAATACCCTCAATGGTTGTTCCGCCAGGTGAGCAAACTTGGTCTACTAATGCCCACGGATGTTCATCGCTTTCAAGTACCATTTTTGCACTGCCCAAAACTGTATTTGCCGCAATTTCCAATGCCTGTTTTTTGGGCATACCGGCACGTTGTGCCGCTCTTGCAAGTACATCAATGTAAAGGTAGGCAAAGGCTGGAGAACTGCCTGCAATTACACCAAATATGCTGAACATTCCTTCTGGTATTTTGGTAACAGTGCCAACGGTTTCAAATAAACCTTCTACAATTTTCTCTTGTGCCTCTGTTACAACGCTATTTGGGCAGTAGCCACTGGTGGACATAAGCACCTTTGCATTAATATTTGGCATAACACGCACAATTGCTTTATCTGCACCTAAACCAGTTTCAAGGTATTCAATGGTTTTGCCAACGGCAATGGATATTATAAGAGGTTTTCTATTACCTATGTCATTTTTTACTGTTTCAATAATTTTATCTAAAACCTGTGGTTTAACTGAAAGAATTAGTACATCCACTTTGTCAATGACTGCTTTTTGGCTTGGGGCTACATCAACACCACATTCTGCCCTAAGAACATCAGTTTTTGCCTTGCTTGTATTAAAAACAGTAATGTTACTGCCATTTATTCCGCTTTTAACCATTCCCTTTATTATTGCACTTGCCATGTTGCCTGCACCTATAAATGCATATTTCATATAATTTCCTCCTAATTTGAAGTTATTTTATCCTAATATCATGTTAAAGTAGATTTTATCAGTTTCAGCTAAGTTAATCAATGACTAATGAAAGAATATAACTTTTTGGTGCAAGTTTATGTAAGATTTGTATCTATAAAATACAAGGGTGCTAAATTTATTAATAAATACCAATTATAAGTGGTTATGCAATAATTTTACACAGGTATGAAAGTGCTGGTGAATTGTTGTATTCATTGCATAAAAACCTACAATATGATAAAATTTAATAAGTTGTATTTCCTATATAAGTGTGCAACGGTGATATAAGGTGACTTGTTGCTAAGAAACTTATAAATACTATAGGTCTGTATATGCAGGCTGCAAATTTTAGGGGTTAAAGGAGATGTTTTATAATGAGTTGTAACTGCAATTGTGCCCAGTTATCTTTTGCGGAACTTGAAAAAGCAGGTATTGATGCAACATTGCTTGAGCCTATTTTTGAAAAGTACGGAAAAATTGAGGGAAGTTTAATTACAATTTTGCAGCATGCACAGGATATTTACGGATATCTGCCAGTTGCACTGCTAAATTACATTGCTATTAAAACTGGCATTAAGCCTGCAAAGGTGCTTGGCGTAGCAACATTTTATGCACAGTTTAGGCTGGAGCCTGTTGGCAAATACCTTATTATGCTTTGCCAAGGTACTGCCTGTCATGTTAACGGTTCTGTGGATATTGAAACTGCAATTTGTGAAGAACTTAATATAAAAGAGGGTGAGACCACCCCAGACGGACTTTTCACATTAAACAATGTAGCCTGTCTTGGCTGTTGTTCACTTTCACCTGTAATGATGATTAACGGCGAAACCTATGGAGCTTTAACTCCTGCTAAGGCAAAAGAAATTATTGCCGGCATTAAAGCAAAGGAGGTTGAGTAACTATGAAAATGGTAGTTGGCAAAGGAAGTTGCGGTATTGCCGCTGGTGCAAACAAGGTTAGTGCTGTGGCAGAAGAATATATTGCACAAAAAGGCTTAAATATTCCTGTAACGGTTACTGGGTGTATTGGTATGTGCTACCTTGAACCTATTGTTGATGTAATTGACGACAACGGCGAAAAAACAACTTACATTAAAGTTACAACTGACACAATTAAAGAAATTATTGATGCCGCTTGCGAAGGCAAAAAGGCAGAAAAATATATTATAGATGCAGAAGATAAGGCAATTTTGGATAAGCAAACAAGAATTGCCCTTAGAAACTGCGGAATTATAGACCCTGAAAATATTGAAGAATACATTGCAAAGGGTGGCTACAAAGCTATTGAAAAATGTATTAAAAATATGACACAGGACGAAGTTATAGAAGAAATTAAAGTATCTGGTCTTGCAGGTCGTGGTGGTGCAGGTTTCCCTACTTGGTTTAAGTGGACTGCGGCAAAAAATGCCCAAGGAACTAAAAAATATACCATTTGTAATGCAGATGAGGGCGACCCAGGTGCGTTTATGGACAGAGCTGTTATTGAAGGCGACCCACATACCCTTATTGAAGGCATGCTTATTGGTGCATATGCAATGGGCAGTGACGACGGTGTTGTGTACGTCCGTGCGGAATATCCTTTGGCAATTGTTCGTCTTGAAAATGCTATTAAACAGGCAAGAGACAAAGGATTCCTTGGTAAAAACATTTTTGGAAGCCATTTCAGCTTTGACCTTAGAATTAAGGCTGGTGCTGGTGCTTTTGTTTGCGGTGAGGAAACAGCACTTATTGCTTCATTGGAAGGCGAAAGAGGTATGCCACGTTTAAAACCTCCTTTCCCAGCACAAAAAGGATTTTGGCAGAAACCATCTAACATTAATAACGTAGAAACCTATGCAAATGTACCTTGGATTTTAGCAGAGGGTGGCGACAAATTCTGTGCAATGGGTACAGAAAACAGCAAAGGCACAAAGGTTTTTGCTCTTACAGGCAAAATAAAAAAAGGCGGTCTTGTGGAAATTCCTATGGGTGCTAAGGTTGGCGACGTTATTTATGGCGTTGGCGGTGGCATTAAAGAGGGCAAGGCATTTAAGGCTGTGCAGATGGGTGGCCCATCAGGCGGTTGCGTTCCAGCGGAATTAATTGACACAATTATTGACTATAAATCCCTTGCGGCAACAGGTGCAATTATGGGTTCCGGCGGTATGGTTGTTATGGACGAAACAACTTGTATGGTTGACATGGCTCGTTTCTTCCTTGATTTCACTTGCAAGGAAAGCTGTGGCAAGTGTATTCACTGCCGAATTGGCACAAAGCGTATGCTTGAAATACTTACAAGAATTACAGAGGGTGAAGGAAAAGACGGCGATATTGAGTTGCTTGAAAATCTTGCAAACCAAATTAAGTCCTCTTCACTTTGCGGTTTGGGTCAAACAGCACCTAACCCTGTACTTACAACCATTCGTTATTTCAGAAATGAATACGAAGACCATATCTACAACAAAAAATGTACAGCAAAACAGTGTAAGCCACTTATCTCTTTTGAAATTGATGCCGAAAAGTGCGTAGGCTGTACAATGTGTGCAAGAAACTGCCCTGTAAATGCAATTACTGGCAAAGTGAAAGAAACACACGTAATAGATAAGAACATTTGTATTAAATGTGGCAAGTGTGTAACAAGCTGTAAGTTTGATGCAGTTAAAATAAACTAAGAGGGAGGGATTTTAAGTGGCTAAATTAAGATTAAACATTAACGGCATGGAGGTTTGCGGATACGAAGGACAAACTGTGCTTGACGTGGCAAGAGAAAACGGCATTGAAATACCTACCCTTTGTTATGATGAAAGAGTAGCAATTTACGGTGCTTGCGGACTTTGTGTAGTTGAACAGGAGGGTAACCCAAAGTTACTTCGTTCCTGTGCAACAACAATTTCTGAGGGAATGGTAATTAACACAAATACTCAAAAGGTAAAGGAAAGCAGAAAAACTGCCCTTGAATTGCTTTTAAGCGACCATACAGGTGACTGCCGTCCTCCTTGTGCCCTTGCTTGTCCTGCGGGAACAGATTGCCAAGGATATGTGGGAATGGTTGCAAACGGAGAATTTAAAGAGGCTGTTAAGCTTGTTAAAGACGTTTTCCCATTACCATCATCTATTGGTCGTGTATGTCCTCACCCATGCGAAACTGCATGTAGAAGACAAATGGTTGAAGAACCAATTTCTATTGCTTTTATTAAAAGCTTTATTGGTGATAAGGACTTGGCAAGCGACAAGCCTTATATGCCAGAAGTTGCAGCATGTACTGGTCACGACGTGGCAGTAATTGGTGGTGGACCAGCAGGTTTAACTGCGGCTTATCAGCTTAGAAGAAAAGGTCACGAAGTAACAATTTTTGATGCAATGCCAAAAATGGGCGGTATGCTTCGTTACGGTATTCCTGAATATCGATTACCAAAGGCTGTTTTACAACAGGAAATAGACCTCATTGAAGGCATGGGCGTTAGAATGTTTAATAATGCAAAAGTTGGAAAAGACATAACGCTTAGCCACATTGCAGAATCTTATGACGCTGTTCTTGTTGCTGTTGGTGCATGGACTAGCATTAAAATGGGTGTTACCGGCGAGGACAACGTAAATGTTCACGGTGGTAT
>JAQVIB010000062.1 GCA_028695945.1 Lachnospiraceae bacterium | reverse complement strand
CTTTGCATATAAATTCAGTTAAAACAAGATGGTCTATTTTTGATACTGCTGAACTGAATCCAGTATATTTTGCATTAAAAACAGATAATAGCTTTTCTGGTAGAACCATATAACTTATACGTAAAGAAGGAGCAATTGATTTTGAAAAAGTTCCCATATATATCACACTTCCACTGCAGTCAATTCCTTGTAAAGAAGGAATCGGCTTTGAATTATATCTAAACTCACTGTCATAGTCATCTTCAATAATGTACCTGTCATTTTCCTTGCTTGCCCAGTTTAAAATCTGTATTCGCCTGCTTATTGGCATTGTAATACCAAGTGGAAACTGATGTGATGGTGTAATATACACGGCAATATTTTTATATTCTTCAAGTTTAGACACCTGTATTCCATGATGATCTACAGGAACAGAAATAACTTTATGCCCCATTCTCTTAAAAAAGAGATATGCTTCATGGTAAACAGGATTTTCAGTTGCAATTGTACACTGATTATCTAAAATATAGCTTAGAATTTGCAATAAATTATCGGTACCTGCACCTATGATTATTTGTTCGCTTCTGCAGTTTACACCACGTGATTGGTAAAGATATTTTGCCATTAACTCACGTAAGGTTTTTTCACCCTGTAATGGTGAACAATTTAAAATATTACGATCATATTCATTAAAACAATTTTTTATTAATCTTCGCCATGCATTAAACGGGAAATTTTCAACATCAACGCCATTTGTTGCAAAATCTGCTTTTATTTCGTTTTGTATTATATTGTTATGTTCAGGTAATTTAATATTTTTTTCTTCGGTAGCATTAATAGGCAAAACAAGTTCATCCATTTCACATACAAAATAGCCTTTTCTTGGTATGGATTCAATAAACCCTTCTGATAAAAGCTGACTATAAGCTGTATCTATCGTGTTAATGCTTACCCCTAAATGGGTAGCCATTTTACGTTTTGAATAAATTTTTGTATGTGAGGCGAGGTTTCCGTTTTTAATATCTTCTTTAATCTGAGAATAAATTTGCAGATAAAGGGGACTATTTTTATCTTCTTGCTTAAGAATAATCATATAAACCTCCACGATTCTACTATCAAACTGACACCATAAAAAAATCGTTATCTGGTAATTTCGATACATACAGTTTGATAGTATTATATACTTCATAGAAAAAATCGTCAACTAATTATACTTTAAAGGAGAGTTAAGAATGAACAGCATTGTAAAAACATCAAGCGTAACAAGAGATATAGCAATAAATGGTCTTTCAATAGCATTAGTTTTTATTGCAACAGGGTTTATAAATATCCGTCTTCCACTTATGGCTAATGGAGGTTTAATTCACCTTGGTAATGTACCACTTTTTATAGTTGCAATTATTTTTGGTAAAAAAACCGGAGCACTGGCCGGAGCGTTTGGTATGGCACTTTTTGACGTGTTTTCAGGTTGGACACCATGGGCTCCATTTACATTTATAATAGTAGGTTTAATGGGATATTCGGTAGGTAAAATTACTGAAAAAGAAAACCACAAAACTTTAGTTTGGTATGCAACTGCAATTCTTGTAGCTCTTATTATAAAGATTGTTGGTTACTATATTGCAGAAGCACTTTTATATGGAAACTGGGTACAGCCAAAGCTTTCTATTCCAGGAAATTTTGTACAAATCATGGTTGCAACAGTTATAGTTATTCCTACTGTAGATAAACTAAGAAAGCTTTTAGCTTCAGCTCTATAAAAGGAGGTATTTTATGTATAAAATAATGACGCCAGGACCAACTCAAGTAAGAAACAATGTACGTATGGCACGTTCGCTTGAAACAACGAATCCTGACTTTGATATTGAATTTGTAGAGTATTATAAAAAAACATGTGACAAATTAGGTCAGATATTAGGAACTAAAGAAGAAGTTTATATTTTAAGTGGTGAAGGTGTTTTAGGACTTGAAGCTGTATGTGCTTCAATTACAGAACCAGATGACCGTGTGCTTGTAATTGATAATGGAGTTTATGGTAGATACTTTGCTGATTTTGTTGAATTATATGATGGTAATGTTGTATTTTTTAAATCAGACTATCATAGTGCTGTAGAATATAATGAGCTTGCAGAATTTCTAAAAAAAGACAGTAATTTTAAGTATGCTACACTTGTACATTGTGACACGCCCAGTGGTGTCCTTAATCCTGTTGAAACACTTTGCCCCCTTTTAAATAGTTATGGGATATTAACTGTAGTAGATTCGGTTTCTGCTTCCTTTGGTGAATATGTTCATATTGATAAAAGCTGTATTGATGTTTT
The DNA here is from genome assembly GCA_028695945.1 of Lachnospiraceae bacterium. Classification (GTDB taxonomy): domain Bacteria; phylum Bacillota; class Clostridia; order Lachnospirales; family Anaerotignaceae; genus UBA8514. The sequence goes on along the minus strand of JAQVIB010000062.1, from coordinate 7,766 downwards.
ATGTGGGGCATCACAAAAAGCATTATCTGCACCTCCAGGACTGACTTTTGTAAGTGTAAGCAGTCGTGCATTAAAAATAATGGAAGGAAGAGCAACGCCAATAAAATCGTTTTATTGTAATTTACTGACATTCAAAAATTATTACGAGAAAAAGTGGTTTCCTTATACCATGCCAATAAGTGATATTATAGGTTTAGATTGTGCAATTGATAATGTTTTAGATGACAAAGAAATTATAAATCGACATGCCAATATTGCAAAAGCTACAAGATTTGCAATAGAAAAATCTGGATTATCCTTATATTTGAGTTCTGGATACTCCAACACAGTAACGGTTATAAATGTTCCAGAAGGAACAACAGATACATTAATTTTAGACACTATGAAAGATGAATATAAAATAATGCTTGCAGGTTGTTTTGATGGGCTGAAAGGAAAGGTATTTCGGATTGGTCATATGGGTGAAAATGCAAACATTAAGGATATGACTCAAACCCTGGATGCCTTGGACAAAACTTTTTCCAAACTTGGAGTGCAACTAAACTGTAGTATTAAAGAAGAATTTTTAAAATATTTAAAAAATTAAAATATAATTGGCCTAATTCTAATTACGGTGGTGGTATATTTTACAATCGCCGTAATTTTTTTTGCTGTTTAAAATCTCTATATTGCTGTAGTTGCAAAGAATGTTAAAATACCAGATACTATAAAACTAACGATAAATACCTGTACCATGGGGTGCAGATGACACGGATGAATTATTACGTATTCTTAAAGAAAATGATGTTAAAACTACATTTTTTATGTGCGGTTATTGGGTAGACGATTACCCAGAAGAGGTAGTGAAGATAGCTATGGATGGCCACGATTTGGGCAATCATTCCTCTACACACCCGCATATGAGCCAGCTAAGCAAGGAGCAGATAAAAAAGGAAATTAAAGATGCACATGACAAAGTATTTGCACTTACAGGCTACGAAATGGAATTGTTCAGACCACCCTTTGGGGAATATGACAACAATGTTATTGAAGCTGCACAGGATATAGGGTACTACACTATACAATGGGATGTTGAAGGGATGGAAATAATGTAAAACCTAGTTTTTGTTATAGTGGTTTTGATTAAGAGAAGCAGTTTGGAAAAAGTAGTAATAAAGTTTTATATTTCATAAAATGTTAAAGGGATGTGATTTTATGAAAATTAAGCATACAAGACCACACTACGAAAATGAGGGTTTAGAACAAAAAATAATTAACGAAACAATGCATAGAATTTTTAGAAAACTATTAGTAGAAAGAAATAAAAGTAAGAGGTGTAGATAATGATTGCTATCTATGCCAGACAGTCTGTAGAAAAAAAAGACAGTATTTCCATAGAAACACAAATTGAAAAATGCCAGGCTGAAACAGGTAGTGATGCCACTATTTTTGTTGATAAGGGTTTTTCAGGGAAAAATATAAATCGTCCCGAATTTCAGCGTATGTTGGAACAGGTAAGGAGCGGAAAGATAGAAAAAATTGTGGTTTACCGCATAGACCGTTTTAGTCGCTCGATTGCTGATTTTGGTTCGGTATGGGAAGTGTTGAAAGAGAATGGTGTGGAATTTGTATCTATTAATGAAAAGTTTGATACAAGTACACCCATAGGAAGAGCAATGCTTTACATTGTAATGAGTTTTGCACAGTTAGAGAGGGAAACCATAGCCGAACGCATTAAGGATAATTATTATGCAAGGCTGCAAAATGGCACATGGGTAGGAGGACCTGCACCATTTGGATTTTCAATAAAAAACGATAAATCAAATGGGAAAAAAGTGTCTATTCTACAAGCAAATGACGATATTGAAATAGTGAAGAAAATTTATTTATTATACATGGAGAAAGAAAAAAGTTTAGGTGATATAGCAATGCGTCTTACAGAAGAAAAAATTCCATGTGGAAAAAGAAAAGCTTGGGATAGTGTTGCAGTTTCACGTATATTACATAACCCAATTTATGCACGGTGTGATTTCGATTTGTACACATATTTACTAACGAAAGGAATCCAAATTAATGGTTCATATAAAGGCTTTGATGGTATTCATGGTGGAATGCTTGTAGGGAAGAGAGATAGAGGAAGAGATAAATATAACCAAGTAGATAGGCAATATTTTTCAATTTCTCTTCATGAAGGAATTATACCATCAGAAATTTGGATTAGGTGCAATGAGAAGTTAGACGAAAATAAACAAGTGCCCAATAATGGAAAAGGCAAGTATACATGGCTTTCTGGTTTGCTAAAGTGCCAAAACTGTGGTTACAGTTTAAAAATAGTATTTTCTAAAGGTAAAAAATATCTGGTTTGCAGTGGAAGAACCAATTATCATATTTGCCATGAAAAAATTGGGGTGTGGGTAGAACAACTTGAATTAGAAGTGCAGAAAGAAATTGAAAAAACATTTCCTAAAATACAGATAAGTGAAAATAATTTAGGTGAAAATGAATTGAATTTAACGGAAAAAGTGTTAAGCATTGATAAGAAAATTTCAAGATTAGTTGAAGCAATTACCCAAAGTGATTATGTACCTATACAATATTTGAATGAAAAAATAAAGAGATTGGAAGAGGAAAAGAACTTGTGCTTAACGCAAATGGGTGAGAATAAAAAAAGTTTGAATAAAAAACAATTTAATTTTGAAGCTCTTACATTTGAGGAAAAGAAAATATTTGCTTCCGAAGTAATTGAAAAAATTATGGTGGGTAATGACAATGCAGAAGTTCAATGGAAAATATAAGGTGAATATTGTTCCTTGTTGTGCAAATGAACAGAGAAATGTGTTTTTTAGCCTATTGCTAAATGTAAACACTTCTGCTAAAATCACTATCATAGTAAATAACAGAGAGGTATAAAAATTCTACTTATGCGTATGCACACATAGTAATGTTTTTCTGATTATTTCTAAAAATTCATAGTAAAAATTAATAATGCAAAGGGGCACACGTTACTACGTTGTGCTCCTTTTTGTATTAACAAAAAAGGGGGAAGTAGTATGAAAAAATTTAGTTGGAAAAAGGTTCGAGTATTATCTTTAGCAGTTTCAATAGTACTATCAATGGGAATGTTAAGTGGATGTGGTGCAGAAAAAAAGGAAACTGCTGCAACTCCAGCAAAAGAAGAAAGTAATGCCGCTTCAGCAGAGAAACAATATGATAATTCATTTTCAAAAGATGGTGTTCCAAGTGAAAAACTTACAGAATTAAGAGAAAAAGGAACTTTATTAGTTGGTTCTTCAGGTGATGCACCTTTTGCTTATATTGACCAAGCAACAGGAGAATTTTCAGGTGTTGATGCCGAAATTATTAAAGAAGTTGGAAAAAGACTTGGAATTGAAAAAACAGAAATGGAGCTTATTCCTTTTTCAGAGCTTATTTTAAATTTGAATTCTGAAAAAATAGATATTATTGCAGACTGTATGTATATAAGAGCAGACCGTGCAGAAAAAATCTATTTTGGTGAAATTTGGTACACACAGGGTGGAGGTCTTTTAGTACCGTCAGATGGTACAATTAGTGGTTTAGAAAACTTTGACCCGAGTTCAACAGTTATTGGTTATACACCAGGTACTGTTTGGCAAACAACTGTTGAAAGTTGGAAAGAAAAGGGCTTAATTAAAGAGGCACGTGCAACAGGCGACCAAACTGAATCAATTGTTGCTTTACAAAATGGCAAGATTAATGGTTTCTTAACAGATTCAACAGTTCTTGAAAATCTTTTTGCAAATACACCAGATGCTGTAACAGGATTAAAGATGGCAGAAAATTATGTTGATGATGAATCCACAATAGGAAGAATTGCACCATCGGTGAATTTTGATGATATAGCATTTATGAAAGAGGTAGATGCAGTTGTAGCTAAGCTTAGAGAAGAAGGATTTATTGACAAAGTATTTGAAGATTATAAGTTAGATCCAAAGCTTCACATGATTACAAATGAGGAACGCACCCATGACATTAACACAAGAACTGAGTAATTAATAACTTACATCAAAAATGCTGCAGGCTAATGTTCATAAATACCTGCAGTATTTATTTTTAAAACAACGGCTTACAAAATTAAAGGAAGTGATTATAATGCCACTATTAGAAGTTAAAAAATTACAAAAGAAATTTGGAGACCTTCAGGTTTTAAAAAACATTAATCTTTCTATTGAGGAAGGAGAGGTGCTTGTTCTTATAGGTCCTTCGGGCTCTGGCAAAAGTACATTGCTAAGATGTTTAAATTTGTTGGAAGTGCCAACAGATGGTGAAATTATTTATAATGGCGAAAATATTTTAACACATAAATTTAATGTTAGAACTTATAGGCAGAGTGTTGGAATGTGTTTTCAGAACTTTAATCTTTTTCCTTTTATGACGGTAATTGACAATGTAACATACGCTCCCATTCACATACTGAAAAAGAATAAAGAAGACGCTGTTGAAAAAGGCATGCAGCTTTTACAAAAGGTTGGTCTTGCAGACAAGGCAAAGGTTTACCCTGAAACACTATCAGGTGGGCAAAGACAGCGTGTAGCTATTGCCCGTGCCCTTGCTATGGAGCCTAAAATTATGCTGTTTGATGAACCTACATCTGCACTTGACCCGGAATTAGTAGGGGATGTTCTAAATGTAATGAGAGAATTGGCAGATGAAGGAATGACAATGGCAGTTGTTACGCATGAAATGGGTTTTGCAAAGGATGTTGCAGACAGAGTAATATTTATGGATTCTGGATATGTAGTTGAGGACAGTTCTCCTGCTGAAATGTTCACTAATCCTAAAAACGATAGAACCAAAGAGTTTTTGTCACGTGTTTTAAATAAATAACAATTAGGAGGTGGCAGGTATGAAAGTACTTGAAAATTTAAATTTTTCTAAAGCAATAATAGAGTTGCTTCCAAAATTGTTAGGTGAGGCCTTACACATTGTAGTAATAACAACTATAGTAGGTTTTTTATTTGCAATTGTTTTTGGGTTTATACTTGCTTTGGGAAGAGTTTCAAAAAAGAAAGCACTGAACCATATAATTATTCTCTTTCAAGAATTTATAAGAGGAACACCCTTATTGGTTCAGATGGTATATATCTATTATGTAATGCCGTTGTTTATAGAGATTTTTGCATCCATTATAGGTATTTCGGGGTTTAAAGTATCAATGGGGTCTATGACGGCTGGTATTATCGGTCTTGGAATTAATTATGGAACGTACATATCAGAAGTTATCCGTTCTGCTATTATTTCAATAGACAAAGGGCAAAAAGAAGCAGCGTTGGCTTTAGGTTTTTCAAATGCACAGGCAATGTTTAAAATTGTTATTCCACAGGCATTTAGAAATTCCGTGCCAGTATTCGGCAATTATTTAGTAATGATGGTTAAGGATACTTCTTTAATGGCATATATCACTGCACAGGAATTTTTGATGACAACAAAGGCATATACAGCACAAACATTTCTTACTATTGAATCATACACAATTTTAGCAGGAGTATATTTAGCTATCTGTATTCCTTTAGCATTTGCAATTAGAATTTTGGAAAGAAGATTAAATAGAGGAAGGCGTTAGTGAAAAACGTCTTCCTTAAGTATTGGAGGGACTAAGTATGAAAAAATATATTATAACCATAAGCAGAGAATTTGGCTGTAATGCACGTGAAATTGGTAGAAGCCTTGCCAGCAGGCTTGGAATTCCATTTTACGATAAAGCCTTGGTGGATTTAACAGCAAAGAAAGCGGGCATTAATATAGATATTATTAAAGAATCTGACGAAGTATTGAATAAGCAAAATCGTTTGTTTTCTGAATTTGTATATGGTTCATCGAACTCTTTCTATTCTGAAAAAGCAATTACTGCTCAAGCAGAGGTTATTCGTGAAATAGCCAATAAAAATGAAACTTGTATAATGTTTGGACGTTGTTCGGATTACATTTTAAGAGAATATCCAAACGTAATAAACTTTTTTTTCTATGCACCGTTGGAAAAGAGAATTGAGCATATAGCCCAATATTATGATCTTACAGAAAAAAATGCAGAAAAGATGATAAAAAGGATTGACAATCAGCGTCATAACTATTATGAATATGTTACAGGGAAAAGGCGTGGAGATAGGTCGGGAAAGCATGTTATGTTTGATGTAAGTGCGTATGGCGTAGAGGGAAGCGTAGATTTAATATGTGAAGCCGTTCGCATTATGTTTTCTTAAAAGTTGATGAAGGGAGATTATTATTATGTTAAAATATGCTTTACCTAAAATTTCTACAGAACAATTACCTGGACCAAAGGCAGCGGCAATAATAGAACGTAGAAAAAATGTAGTTCCAAATGCAATTCGTTGTATTTATCCTTGTGTTATTGAACGTGCAGAAGGGGCAATGATAGAAGATGTTGATGGAAATATCTTTTTGGATTGGGTAGGAGGTGTAGGAGTTCTTAATGTTGGACATACACACCCAGAATTAGTGGAGGCTGTTAATGAGCAGGCAAGCAGATTTTTCCACGGTATGTTTAATATTGTAACCCATGAGGGATATATAAATTTGGCTGAGAAGCTGGCGGCAATTGCGCCTGTTAGGGGCAATACAAAAAAAGTAATGTTTGCAAACAGTGGTGCAGAGGCTAATGAAAATGCTGTTAAGATTGCAAAGGGATGTACAAAACGCCCTAATATTATTGTATTTTCTGGAGCTTTTCATGGAAGAACAATGCTTGCAATGACAATGACTGCAAAAAAAGCTTACGCAGTTGGAATGGGGCCGTTCCCAGATGGAATTTACCGTGCAGAATATCCTTACTTGTACCGCAGACCTACAGGAATGACTGAAAAGGAAGCCATAGATTTTTACATAGACAATTTAAAAATGGTATTTGAAAATGCATCTCCTGCTGAATACGTTGCTGCCATTGTATTAGAACCTTTACAGGGTGAAGGTGGTTTTATTCCTGCACCAATTGAATGGGTAAAAGCTGTTCGCCAAATTTGTGACGAAAACGGAATACTTTTAGTTGCAGATGAAGTTCAATCTGGTTTTGGACGTACAGGCAAATTTTTTGCAACTGAGTACTGGGAAGAAGTAGGCTGTGCACCAGACATTATTACTGCGGCAAAATCCATTGCAGGTGGTATTCCTTTAAGTGCAATTATTGCCAGTACTGAGGTTATGGATTCAGTACAAGTTGGTACACTAGGTGGTACTTACGGAGGAAATGCTTTAGCTTGTGCAGCAGGCTTAAAGGTTTTGGAAATAATAGAAAGAGACCACCTTGTTGAACGTTCTGCACAAATAGGTAAAAAATGCATTGAAGTATTTAATGGGTGGAAAGATAAATACGAAGTAATTGGTGATGTACGTGGTTTAGGTGCAATGATTGGCATTGAATTTGTAAAAGATAAAGCCACAAAAGAACCTAATGGAGAAATTGTTAATAAGCTTATGGCAATATGTGCCCAACATGGGTTAATAATAGAAAATGCCGGCATGAGCGGGAATGTTATTCGTTTCCTTGCACCTCTTGTTATAACGGATGAACAGTTAAATGCTGGATTTGAAATATTAGAAAATGCCATAAGAGAATGTATCTAATATGAAGGAGAAGGTGTAATTAAAATGGCATGTAAATTTATATTACCAGGACAGACACTAATTGGAGTAAATGCTTTGGCAGACAGTGAAGGTGTTGTAAAAACACTTGGTGGAAAAGCCCTTATTGTTACAGGCAAACTATTATTAAAAACTGGTATGGTTAAGACACT
>JAQVIB010000061.1 GCA_028695945.1 Lachnospiraceae bacterium | reverse complement strand
CATCTATAACTGTAATATTTCCCACTGGTTTAAGGTGCGTAAGTGCAATAAATTTTGAATATTGGTCTAATGCAGTTAAAATAACCACACTTAGCAAAATAATTATCATAGTAGTCACCTACATTTCCTTTTTAGTTACATACTCAATTGCCATCTTAATTTCTTCTTCCGTAACTTGGTCAGTGCGTAATGTTTCACCCATTTTTTTAATAAGTACAAAGCTAATTTTATTATTTTTAACCTTCTTATCGAAAAACATCTGTCTATGTACAGCCTCTGTAGATATTCCTTCTGCATAAACAGGCAAATCAAAATATCTAAGTAACTCTATGAATTCATCCAAAAATTCCTGTGTAATATATCCTCGCTCTACACAAATTTTAAGTACCGCAACCATACCAATAGCAACACACTCTCCGTGAAGAAGAGTAAATTCTTTAACTGTTTCTATGGCGTGTCCTATTGTATGTCCAAAATTTAGTATTTCACGCAATCCGCCCTCTTTTTCATCTTTACTTACCACATCTGCTTTAATTTTACAACATTCACCAATAACTGTTGCCATTGTTGCTTCATCCAAAGCCTTTATCTTTGCTTTGTTAGTTTTAATAAACTCATAAAACTCATAGGAAGCAATAGGGCCATATTTAATCACCTCTGCCATCCCAGCATTAAATTCCCTTACTGGCAAAGTATTAAGGGTATTTATATTAATATATACAAAATCTGGCTGATAAAATGCACCAACCACGTTTTTTCCATTCTTATAATCAATTCCAACTTTACCACCCACACTGCTGTCTACCTGTGCCAAAAGTGATGTTGGTATTTGTACAAATGTAACTCCACGCATGTAAGTTGCCGCAGCAAAACCTGCCATATCTCCGCACACGCCACCGCCAAGACCTGCAATTACACTTTTTCTATCTAACTTTTTCTCCATAAAAAAGTCATAAAAATCTGTTATTGTATTAATGTTCTTGCTATTTTCTCCTGCTTCAAATGTACAAATATCAATTTGTGAAAATTCCCCTGAAAGTTCATCTGCAACTTGCTGTGCATAAATTGGTTCAACGTTTGTATCTGCAATGATACATAGTTTTCTTTCCTTTAAACCCGATTTCTCCACTGCATCCCTAAGTCCATCAAAGCTATTTTCAAAACAAATTGGGTATTCCTTATTCTCAGTTAGAACTTTAATATTTTCCAATTCAAACACCTCTATATATATTTAAGAAAAATAACACTTATCCTGTCCTTTTTAGTTTTTCCTCTTACCTCAAGTAATTTTGCACGTCCGAATCCACGTACAGAAATCATATCGCCTTCTTTAACCATCTTAGATGTATTTGAGGCTGTAATCCAGTTTATAAAAACCTTTTCACCCTCAATAAGGTTTGCGGCTTTGCCTCGGCTAATATTAAATGCCGCACCTACAAGAGCATCAATTCTAAGGGATGATACCGTAACTGATTTTTCCTCTGTATTATTTACTGGCATACTCACTTCCTCAATTCCTTGAAGTTCAGTTTTTACAGTAGTTTTTCCAACACGTAAAAGATTAGCACATATATATTGTGCAATTTCCTCACATGCAAAAATAAGGGTATACTTCTCAAACAAGAAAATATCCCCTACCTTCCCCCTGTCAATGCCAAGTCCTAGAACCGAACCCAAAAAATCTCTATGTGTCAATTCTTTTGAAAACTTCATATTTGCAAATATTTTAACCGCTTTTATTGGGAACTCCGCTTCTGCAATTTCTCTGTAGTCAGGGCAAAACCCTATACGCCGTCTTTCGCATTGGTCACTTCCGCCAAATATAGTAAAATTAAGACCTTGTATATCACCTAAGGTTCTAATTAACATTTCCATTTTGCTAGGGTCACAAAAATCTGTATATGTATTTTCGTGTCTTTTCAAACTAAAATCAGCCTGATCCAAGACCTTTGCTAACAAAAGCCTTTCGTCAGGCTGGTTTACATTTCGTAATAAGACTTGCTTATCAAGCATTTTATCACCGCCTAAAAAATCATGGTTACAATAGCTTGAAGCAGCATGCTAACAATCTTCATTAAAAACATTGAAATAATAGGCGAAAAATCAAGCATCATACCTCCACCTATTGGAGATTTGTCTATCATATTACGTACAGGCCCTAATATAGGTTCAGTTAGGTTATAAACAAATGCACCTATTGAACTTTGATTAAGCCCTGGAATCCAAGACAAAATAATTCTTATAAAAATAAGAAAATATATTAGCTGAAAAAATATTTCAATTGAATTAAGCAATAAACTCTGCATAAAAATTCTCCTGTCAGTTCGTTAATTTTTTGAACCGCCTGCCCAAGGTAAAATAACACCTTTTGTTTTCAACTCTTCTTTAAAATCTCCTGAAACATCAACATTTTCAGGTGCAATTATGAATATATTGTTTGCAACCCTCTGAATTGTACCATCAAGAGAATAGCATGTACCACTTAAAAAATCCATAATCCTTTGTGCAGTGGGATATTCTATTTTTTCCAGATTAACTACAACCGGCTTTCTTGCTTTTACGTGGTCGCATATTTCCTGTGCATCTTCATATTTTTCAGGCTTAATTATGCAAACTTGCATTTGTACGTTTGTATGTATGCTAACAACCTGGGAATTACTTCTTCTGCCCATACCGCTACCGTAGCTTTGTGACTGTGATGATGAACCACGGGATGAAGATTGTGAATAGTCCATAGGCTCTCTTTCCCTTTTATCAAATCTATCAGATGAGCTCATTTCATAATCATCAAATTCTTCATAGTCCTCATCGTCGTAATCTCCCTGAGTAAATGCATTTTTCACCTTATCTAATAATCCCACTATATTTCCCCCTCAAAATGTTCTTTTCCAATGGACTCGTTTTGCCCTTTGTAAAATATCGAATTCTAATTCACTTAATTTTTGTTTGGATAGATTCTTGCACCAAAAACTCCTGTGCCAACTCTAACCATAGTTGCCCCTTCTTCTATGGCAACTTCGTAATCTCCTGTCATTCCCATAGATAGAACATCCATGTATACATTATCAATTTTTTTACTGTTAATGTCAACAAGTAATTGCTTCATTTGCTTAAAATAAACCCTGTTTTCCTCTGCATTTTCTACAAAAGGTGCCACTGTCATAAGACCTTTTATCATAATATTGGATAAATTGGAAATTTCTAGTACAATTCTCTCTGCATCTTTTGGGTTTATTCCAAATTTACTTTCTTCGTTAGCAATATTAATTTCTAACAAAATTTTTGCAACTAAGCCATGCTGCACAGCACGTTTTGATATTTCTTCTGCAAGCTTTATGCTGTCTACAGAATGTATTAATTCAACCTTATCTATTATATACTTAACCTTATTTGTTTGCAAATGACCTATTAAATGCCACTTTATACCTTCACCCATAGGTTCATATTTATCCATAATTTCTTGCACTTTATTCTCGCCAAGGTTATTTTCCCCAGTTTCAACAGCCTCTTTAATTCGTGGAACATCTATGGTTTTAGAAACAACAACAAATGTAATATCTTCCCTCTTTCTGCCGCTTTTTTCAGCAGATGCCTCAATTTTTTTATTTATTTGCTCTATATTTTCTTTTATAATGCTCATTTTATTACTTCCTTTCATTAATGAAGACACTAATTTATTTTATCAGAATTTTTTAGTTAACCGCCTCATCATCCTGTACTGCTTTGGCATCAGATACAATTTTATCATAAACTTTAAGTCCAAACTGACTTTCTGCATTTACTATGGAATAGTCACTGTTTTGCCCCAAAATATCAATTACTGTAAACTCAGCAAGAGAGCTATTTGCAACATAAACGCCTTTGTACGTAGTAACCTCACATATGGTATATGTCTTAGCACTTTCGCCAACTTCAACAATAACATCACCTATTTTAAGACTTTCGAAATCCTGTAGTACATATACATAATTTTCATCAGAATTAGCTATTTTTATCCTCTTGAATGCATCCCCTGAAGTGGTTCTTTTAATAACTCCTTGTTCACCTAGGCTATTTGACAAAAATGTTTTTGGAATTTTTAAAAATGTTCGCTCCACAATGGCAGCATTAGGTACTTTAAAGCCATTGTATACACTTTTCTTAACACTAAAGTACATTGTTCTAAGTTCAAGAAAATCTATTAAGTTTCGGTCAGTTACAAACACAACATACGTTGCACTGTCTCCAATTTTCATACTTTCAATTTTAACTCTAACAGTCTTTTCTTCATCATCTACAGTAGTATAAATATCTAAATAGTCCCCTTCTTGCCACCCAGCTGATACTTCATTTGGCACATTTGATACAACATACCATGTGTTAGATTTTATAATTTTGAATAAAGGCGAACCTGCATTCACCGCAAGACTTTTAGATATATACTGGGGCTGTACTGCCATTTTAATTTGTTCTGGAGAAATATCTTTACGTACTTGTGGTGTTACTATTTCCTCGAAATTATCAATTTTAAGAGAAAATATTCCGCTGTACTTACTTCTTACCGCTTCTTGACTTACTTCAAGCTGGCTTTCATACTGGTGACGCTCTGCCGAAAGCTCTGCCGTACTTTTAGTATTCTCTGCAAGCCAAATTTGATTACGTAAATTTATTTGGGTTTGAACTTGATTTTTAAGCGAATAAACATCGGATATATTGTTATTTATAAACCTATATACTGTTGAATCTACAGAATTTTCAATGTTTTTCTCTGTTCTATCAATATCTTCTTTGAACAAAGAAAAATCCGTTCTTTTTTTCTGTATATCAAGTATTCCCTTATCTATTTTTTTTATCTCATCTTCAATAACTTGGGTTGTTCCAGTGTTTTTAACTGTACAAACCAAAGCATTTTTTGCCACCCTTTCGTTCTCGGAATAATTATATTCTGGAGTTCCATCCATACTGCTTTGTACCACAACTTCGTCCCTTACAATTATTCCCCTTAAAGTTGCAGGCACATCTATAGAGCCGTAGTTTACAGTTTCTACCCCAATGGATGGTTTATTTATAAACATCAAAAGAAATCCAATCAGATAAATTAATAACGCTGAAAAGACAACTGTAGTAAGCAATCTATGGTTTTTCTTTCTTTTGGGTCTTTTCCCCTTTTTAGGCTGTGCTTGGTATTGCACAGATTTCCTTCTTCCGTTATCCAATGCACTTCCCCCTGCAAGCAAAACTTATATCTTTCTGATTATAATACATTTTTTGGAATAGGTAAACATAAAGTTAGTCTATAAGTTTAAATCTTATCAAAATAGTAAACAAAAGAGGTGAAGACTAATGTCCTCACCCCATAATTAGATGTAACTACTTTTTAAGAGTTTTTGCAACCTCTGCACCCTTAGCAAGTGCCTCCCTGTTAATTGGAATAAGTTTTGCTTTGTTGTCGCCAAATACCTTAAGAAAAGCCTTAAGAATAGATTCGCTTTCAACTATTTTATCAATTTCTATAACAGCACCAAGCATAATGATATTAATTAACTTAGCATTTCCAAGTTCATTAGCCAAATCATTTACAGGTATGTAATAGACATTTACATCATCTCTATCAACCTTTTCGTTTACAATGCTTGAATTTACAAATATTGAACCGCCAGATGCTACCTTAGGTACAAACTTATGAAAAGATGGAAGGTTCATCACAACAGCTGTTGTAATTCCTGTTTCAAAAATAGGTGAGCCTACAGGTGTATCTGAAACTATTACAGAACAGTTAGCAGTTCCACCACGCATTTCAGGGCCATAAGCTGGAACCCATGAAACCTCTTTACCATCAATCATTCCTGCGTATGTTAAAAGCTGACCCATAGACATAACACCCTGTCCGCCAAAACCGGCACAACTAATTTTATGTGTTTTCCCCATATTATTTACCCTCCTCTACGTCTTTGTATACACCCAGAGGATAGTATGGAATCATCTTTTCTCCAACAAACTCCATTGCCTTTGTAGCTGAAAGACCCCAGTTAGTTGGACAGCTTGATACTACCTCAACCATTGTAAATCCTTTATTTGCCTTTTGGTATTCAAGTGCTTTTTTAATAGCCTTCTTAGCCTTAATAACATGTGCAGGTGTATCAACTGCAACTCTTTCAATATATGCAGGTCCATCTAGTGTACTAAGAAGTTCACTTACACGTATAGGATTTCCATTTCTTTCAACATCGCGTCCAGCTTGAGAAGTAGTTGCCCTCATTCCAGGAAGTGTTGTAGGTGCCATCTGACCACCTGTCATACCATAAATACCATTATTAATAAAAATTGTGGTAATTTTTTCGCCTCTTGCAGCAGCATGAACGATTTCAGCCATACCAATTGAAGCAAGGTCACCATCACCCTGATAAGTAATTACTGTTTTGTCAGGATGTACCCTTTTAATACCAGTTCCCGTTGCAGGTGCACGCCCATGAGCACAGTGGATAGAATCATATTTAAAATATTTAGGAATAAACACTGCACAGCCAACAGGGGCACAGATAATTGTATTGTCAATTTCATTCATTTCATCAATACATTCTGCTATAATTCTGTGAACAATGCCATGTCCGCAACCTGGACAATAATGCATTCTTGTATCTGTAAGTCCTTTAGGTTTTTGAAATATTGTAGTTGACATTACTTAGCACCTCCCATTACTTTTTCAGCATAGTCAGCACATTCCTCTGGTGTAGGAATAATGCCACCACATCTTCCATAGAAAGTCACTTTATCTCTATCACCCACTGCAAGTTCAACATCGATAACCATCTGACCCATGCTCATTTCAACAACAACAAATTTTTTAATATTTTTGTTCTTGAACGGAACCTGAGGGAATGGCCACAATGTTCTTGGCTTAATCAAACCTATTTTGTATCCTTTTTCCCTTAGCTCGTTTACTGAATTTTTAACAATACGGCTTGTAGTACCATATGCAACGAAGGCATATTCAGCATCATCCATCATATACTCTTCATATTTAACTTCATTCTCTTCAATTTCTGAATACTTCTCTTTAAAAAATCTTATGTTTTTTGCTTCACACGCAGGGGAATCAATTACTAGATTTTCAATGGAGTTCTGCTTTTCCCTTGTACCATAACCAAGTGCCCAAGCTTCCTTCGGTGAAATGTCTCTTGTTTTTACTGGATTTTCAAGTTCAACAGGTTCCATCATTTGGCCAATAAGACCGTCTGCGACAACAATTACAGGTGTTCTGTAACAATCTGCAATTTCAAATGCCTCTTTAACATCATCCACAGCCTCTTGAACTGAACCAGGCGCAAGTACTGGTATATGATAATCCCCGTTAGCACCACCACGGGTTGCTTGGTTGTAGTCACTTTGTGAAGGTTGAATTGTGCCAAGACCAGGGCCACCACGCATCATAGAAACAATAACGCAAGGAACCTCGCCTGCAACACAGTAACCAATTCCTTCTTGCTTAAGGGCAATACCTGGTGAGGAAGAACTTGTCATAACACGTGCTCCAGAACCTCCAGCACCATAAACCATATTTATAGCCGCAACTTCACTTTCTGCCTGAACAAAAGTTCCGCCTGCCGCAAATAACTCTCTCGATAAATATTCAGGTACTTCGTTTTGTGGTGTAATAGGATAACCAAAGAAATATCTGCATCCAGCAATAATAGCTGCTTTTGCAACTGCTTCATTACCCTTCATAATAATTTTTGCCATTATTCATTCCTCCTCCCTTAGTCGTTTTTAACGATTGTTATTATGCAATCAGGACACATTCTTGCACAGCTTTGACATCCTATGCAATTTTCCATGTTAGCTATACTTGCAGGGTTATAGCCAGCATCATTAGTAATTTCTGGATTAAGTGAAATAATGTTTTTAGGACATGCCGTCACGCATAATTCGCAACCTTTGCATTCTTTTTCATTGAAAGTTACAGTAAACTTTGACATCAATAAAGCACCTCCTTAATATATTTTGTTACATCCACGTTTCCCTCATAAAGTATCTCATAGGTATTACTTCACCCGAAAGATTTGCTTTAATTTCAGGTGTCATATCCAATACTACTTCTTCCACATACGTGGTATATTTAATGGGTATTCCAGTAATTCGGCTCGCTTCAGACAATATCTCATCTCCGAACAAAACACTTTCTGCATTAGTTTCTCTAACTAAATTAGAGTTGTTTACGAACCCTGTAACCTTTAAACCAGAAGAGTATTCTAACTTTTCTTTAACATTTAAAATTTTTTCTACATTCATAGTGTCCGGTCTAAAAACATTAACCACCATAAAAAAATCCGTTTCCTCTGGCCTGATAAATTTCTTGTACCTACCCAACACGTTAGTACCCACGTCATTTCCTCCGAGGTCAATTATGTAGTCATAGCTTTTGTCCTCAAATGGTGCAAACGCTTCTGCTGGCACAGCTGGTAAATCTGCAGAAGTATTTACAGATGAATCTATCATTCTTATTCCTGCTGCTGTAATTTTGTCTCTCACCTCTCTGGAACGAAAGTATACATTTACAATATCCATATCAGCAAGTGCAACTTTGCGGTCTGATAGCTCTACCAGCATAGTCGAATAATTAACCGCAAATTCAGTTTTGCCACTACCATAATGACCAGTTATAATTCTAACCCGCTTGTCATCAGTAATCATTCCTTGGCCTCCTTAGACCTGTGACTTTGCCAAACTTTGAAACTGATAAACTTTATTATCTTTATATGTTAATTATACTGCTAATCTAGAGTGTATGCAATATACATTTTGTATTTTTTTAAGCACAATCTCCAATGTACTCGTTTTTATACAATGTTTTTTTGTATGATTGTACATAACATTCCCGTCCTATATGTAATATTTTATAGTTAAGTCTATTATTTTCATACTAATTATATTAAACTATAACAATTTTATAATATTATACAGTCAATGAAATATATAAATTGTATTTTTTTAATATATACCTTATAGAAATTTGCATTTTGCATCTGTAAAAATATACTATTAATCTCAGCTAAGAAATAATTTAACAATGTACGTAGTATATTTATTGAAAAAACCGTTTCCCTAATTTAGAGAAACGGTTTTCATCGCTTTATCTTATGTAATTTTAAGTTCTATTAAATGTTGAATAAAAGCTGTCCGTATGTTGGGAAAGGCCAAATAGTCTCATCTACCATCATTTCAAGCTTGTCAGCAGGCTCTCTTAATTGCGCCATAGCTGTAAATACAGTGTCCTTGTATGCAACTGCCTGTGCTTCAATATCTTCAACTGCTGATGCACTAGCGAGAACTTCTTTAAGTTTGATAATGCAATTACTTAAATTGCTAAGCTCTGTTGTAAGCTCTGCAAGCAATTCCTCTTCAACACTGGCATCTGCACCTATTGCTTTAAGGGAGACAACTGCATCTGCAATTTCTTTAGTATATTTTATAACTGCAGGCTTAATTTGCTTTAATCCCATATCAATCATGGTTCTTGCTTCAATATCAATTTTCTTTGTATAATCTTCATAGCTGATTTCTGCTCTAGAGTGGCATTCTCCAGCTGTAAGCACCCCATGTTCTTCAAAAATCTTAATTGCTTTTGGTGTAACAATTGCAGGAATAGCTTCAACCATTGATTTAATGTTTGGAAGACCTCTTTTTTCCGCTTCTTCTACCCACTCTTCAGAATAGCCGTTGCCGTTAAATACAATTCTTCTGTGCTTTTTAACTGTTTTTACTAAAAGTTCCTCAAGCGCCTTGTCGAAATCATCTGCCTTTTCAAGTTCATCAGCAAATTCCTTAAGTGCATCTGCAACAATTGTATTAAGCACAAAGTTAGGTCCTGCAATTGATGCTGAAGAAGGTACCATTCTGAACTCGAACTTGTTGCCTGTAAAAGCGAAAGGTGAAGTTCTGTTTCTATCTGTTGCATCTTTTTTAAGTGCAGGAAGTGTATTCACACCAATTGTCATTTTTCCGCCTTTTTTACTGCTAGTTAAATTTCCTTCAACAATTTGGTCTAAAATGTCCTCAAGCTGTTCTCCAAGGAACATAGAAATAATTGCTGGTGGTGCTTAGA
>JAQVIB010000060.1 GCA_028695945.1 Lachnospiraceae bacterium | reverse complement strand
GTTCCTATCATAAGTGCTTGTGTGGAAAATTTAAGTACTTCGGCAGAAAATTCCATATTAAACGAACTTATAATCATGCATGGCAACAAAGCGTTCATCAACATATTAATTATACTTTTTCTTGCCTCAGCTGAAACCAAATTCATTTTTCTCAAAAAAATACCTGCCAACAGCAAAGTAAAAAGCATAAGCTGTAAATCTACTACGTCTTTAAAATTAATCATATATATATCCTTATCTTGTAATATTTCACCCATGTAACAAGTGATAAAATTTAGTCTACTATCCATAAATTTCTTTGTCAAGAAATACAATAAATTTACATATTATTAATACAATTTCCAAGAAATGATGTATAATGTAATGGTACTAAAATTTGTTAACGAGGTGTGCTATGAAAAAATTTCTGAAACTAATTGTTGTTGCGTTGCTCACTTTTTTATACTCTGTTCCTGCATTTGCACAACAAGACGGTATAAATGTTTATTTGAATAACAACCAAATGACCTTCGCTACCCAGCCGCAAATAATAAATAACACCACCATGGTGCCATTGCGTACAATATTTGAATCTATGAATTATACTATCTATTGGGATGATGACACTAAAACTGTAACTGGCATTAGTAACGAAAACATTGTTCAGCTAACTATAAACAATTCAACCGCATATAAAAATGGTGAAACTATTTTCCTTGAAACACCACCCCAAATTAATAACGGCACTACACTTGTTCCTCTTAGGTTTATTGCCGAAAGTGCAAACGCAACTGTAGATTGGGATGGGACAACTAGTTCAGTTTACATTTTCACCTCTGAAAGCTATACTGAAGATATTAAACCTGTTGAAAATAAAAGTATCACCGTGGAAGATTTAAAAAAAACCACAGTGCTTATTAACACAAATCAGTGGCAAGGCAGTGGCGTTGTTCTTTCCTCAGATGGGTACATAGCAACAAACTTTCATGTTGTTGAAAATGCTTCATTAATAAGAGTAGAATTTTACGACGGTACCGTATATAACGGAAAAGTTCATATTGCTGGATATGATACCGCTCGAGACCTTGTAATACTTAAAATTGATAAAGATAATTTAGACTATGCTATCGCTGGAAATTCCGATAATGTTAAAGTAGGTGACAATGTAACAGCCATAGGCTCACCTAACGGTGTACTTAATGTTGTGTCCACTGGTACTGTTACAGATAAAGACGATTTTATTATAAGCAGTGATGCATATATTACTGGCGGAAGCAGCGGTGGTGGGTTATTTAACACTAATGGTGAGGTAATCGGCATAAACTCCTCTTATGATACCGCAGGACACTATATGGCTATACCAATTAACCATGTAAGTAACATGGATATATCTCAAAATATGTCTCTTAATTCATGGAGTAATATTACTGCAAGCCTTGTTGCTCCAAAAACGTTCACTTATACTGTAGACGAAAATTCAGCTACAATAAGTTGGGATCCTGTGTATTCGGTTGATGGTTACCACATATATTCCGCTAACAGTGAGGATGGTAAATACACTATTCTAAGAAATCCTGCTGATAATTCAAATACTTGGAGCTGGGGATTTCCATATTGCTTCAAAATAACTGCCACAGAAAACCACACCTTTTATTTTAAGATAAGTTCAGTACGAAACGGTGTAGAGTCGCCTTTAAGTGAAGCATATAAAGTAGACATGTAAATTGTGCAACAAAAAAAGACCATCATTAGGGTAATTGAACTTTAAGATTCAGTTTACTTCTTGCGGTGGTCTTTTATTATAAAATTTTCAGGTTTAGATACTTTTCCATATTATTCTTCTAATAACGTAATTAACCAATTAAGTCATTATCCTAAGCTGTTAAATCCGCCTGTTTCGCATCAATAAATTCAACTAGAGCCTCTGGGTTTATTATTACCTGAACACCTCTCATACCTGCACTTATACTAATATTATCAAAAAGCACTGCCGTTTCATCAATATAGGTTGTAAATTTTTTCTTCATTCCTATAGGCGAGCAACCACCACGGATATACCCAGTAAGACCCAAAAGGTCTTTAACGTGAAGCATTTCAATGCTTTTATTATGAGATACCCTTGCCGCCTTTTTCAAATCAAGCTCTTCTGCAACAGGTATTACAAAAACAATAGGTCCTGTTTTGTCACCCTTTGTAACAAGAGTTTTAAACACCTGCTCAGCCGGCATATTAATTGCCTCTGCCGCATGCACTCCTGAAAGGTCATCTTCGGAATACTCATACTCTGCTGTACTATATGTTATCTTTTCTGCGTCTAGCATACGCATTACATTTGTTTTAGTCATAACATTCATTCCTTTGTATATAGCTTAAATATTATTTTTCAATAGTTCTTAGGAAACGCTGATTTAATGTTATCAAAAAATTAATCAGCGTTTCTCTAAAAAATACTGAAAATCCATGTTACAAAATTTTGTACTGGTGGCAAGTAATAAATAACAGGTACAAGTATGGCAGGAAGCATATTTCCAACCTTAAACCGCCTTATTTCTAACATATTACAGCCTATGGCAAAAATCATAATTCCACCTATTATAGATATTTCACGCATCATTGCGGCCGTCATATACTGCTGTACTACAGAAGCAAGCATTGTAAGTGCACCTTGATATAAAAAAACAGAAACAGCAGAAAACAATACTCCTATGCCCAATGTTGATGCAAATATAACTGATGTAACGCCATCCAGAACACTTTTAGTAAAAAGAGTTGTATGCACACCCTGTATGCCACTTTCGATAGAGCCAAGTATTGCCATTGTTCCAACACAAAATGTAAGGCTTGCTGTAACAAATCCTTGTGAAACATTTCCGCCTTTATTGCCTATTTTGCTTTGTATTATATCACCGACTGCTTCCAGTTTTTCTTCAATCTTTAAAGTTTCCCCTATTACAGAGCCTATTACAAGGCTAACAATGTATAAAATAGCCTCTGCCTCACCGCTTAATAACCCACCAAGAGCTGTTGAAATGCCTATAAAAGCTACAGAAAGCCCAAGTACACTAATTATTATATCTTTGTACCTAGGTTTCATTCCGCCTCTAAGCATAAGCCCTATCAATCCGCCGACTGCAATTGCAAGTGCGTTAACTATTGTTCCAATCATTATGTATCTCCCAACTAGGCATCTTTACCTGTTCCAATCTTAAACTGTCTTGCATAATTAAATAAATATTGCTGTGCAAAACCAGAGTATTCACCAAATTTTTCGTAAGCAAAACTATGTATATCTTTTATTGGAGTATCTTTTTGGTCAAAATAAAAATAACTCATAATTCTTTTTACCCAAACATCTGCAGGAAAAGCGTCACTTCTTTTAAGAGAAAAAAGCATAACGCAGTCCGCTACTTTAGGACCAACACCATGTATACCCATAAGCAAAGCCTGTACTTCTTTTGTAGTAAGATTGTTAAAATTTTTGTGGTTAAGGGTACCATCTACATATTTTGTTACAGCATCTGCTATATATTTCCCTCTAAAGCCTGTTTTGCACTCCATAAGTTCGTTACCACTAATTCCATATAGCTTTTCAGGCGTTGGGAAAGAAAAATAATCCTCACCTTCAACAGTTTTAATATATTCACCATACTTTTTGCTTAAATTACTAACAACTTTTTTTATCATTGGTATTCTGTTGTTTTGTGAAATTATAAATGAAATAAGACACTGAAAAAAATCCTGATTTATTATTCTTATTCCAGGTGCGTACTCCAATGCCTTCTTTAAGGTTTCATCTTTTGCCGAAAGCAGATCTTTTATTTTTCCATAATCTCGGTTTAAATCAAAATAATCCACCCATATTTTTTCAAATTCCTCTTGGGTTGTGTCCTCAAAAACTATACTTCCATCTGTGCTGTAAATGTGCAATGCCCTTCCAAAGGCAGTTACAATATAGTTCTCTTCACCAATCTTATTAAAATTGAAGCACTGCCCACACTCTAGTGTTTGGGATATTATAAAATCCCCATCCATATTAAGGCAGATATTTCCGTTGTTTAGTTTATAATTCATTTGGTTCACAACCTATCTGTCTAAAATAATAAATGTAGGTGATGTTTTACTTATAGCAAGCATTTTCTTCTGGGCTTCGTCAGAACTGCTTACCTGAACAATATTCCACTTTTCACCTGTGTAGTTACAAATATATTTAACTTCATTTTTAAGTACTATATAACAGTAGTTGTTTGTTCCAGCAATGTACTTAATATCTCCTGCTGCCGATATCATTCCTCTTGATATCATATCAGATGTAAGTTCATACTTGTCTTTGCTAAGACTTCCAAAAAAATCGTTTATGGTATATGCCGGCAACATAGTTATATTATAATCTGGTAATGTTCTATTCACTGTAATAATAACCCTTGGGTCACTTTCCAATCCAGATAAAACAACTTCCCAAATACTTCCACTGCGTTTTAAAATATATTGCTTTATGTCTGCTGTATTGCTTTGTCCGGATAAAACAACCATTGCATACTTATTATCGGCAATAATACTTCGCACGTAATAATTTTCATACTTGCTCTCATACATACTTATGAAATTAAGTATACGACTGTATTCCTCTGTACCTGAATAAATCCTGCCCACAGCTCCATGGTTTTGATAATAGCTATTAAGAAGTGCGGCATACTGTGAAGCGGATATTGCACCACCTGAGCTTTTACTTGTTGTAAGCAGATAAACGTTGCTTGAAGGGTGCTTCATTGCGGCAAAAACAGTTAAACCGGTTTCCCATGATTTCAGTGAAAACTTATCGTAATGGCTAAAATCATCACAGTCCAAAAGCAAAACATCCACTGAAGAGGCAACATATTTAGAATCTAGGTACCCATTAGCAACCAGATACCTTACGTCAATTAATTCCTCTGATGATTTATTGTATAGATACCCATTTTTAGTAATTACACGAGTTTTGCTAAAGTTTTCCATATAATAGTTCTGACCAGCTTCTGCAATCGCATCCAGTGTGGCCCACTCATCCTGTAATGATGAATCTGTAAGATATTCACTTCTGTTTAATGCAGCTGTTGCCTTACTTCCTTTATTCGCATTTACATCCGATGACTTTGTTTCATCACTTTTGGTTGGTTCATTAATATATGTATCTGTTTTTACCGGTTTTTTTTCATCGATTTTGCCATCTTCAGGTTCTGTTTCATTTTTTGGTTGTTCTTGTTCATCTGGAATTTCCTCATCTACTGGCGTATCTGTTTTTTCCTCTACATTGCTTTTAGGATCTTCCACGCTGTCATTTTGTCCATTATTAGAATTACCCACCGGCGACACCGTTTTAGGTTTTGCGGCAAAATTACACGCACTAATAACAACCGTAATAACCGCTGTAACCGCTATTACTTTTTTATATTTAAGGTTTAATTTTTTCAATTAATATTCATCCCTTTTATCTGAAATAGCTTCGTAAACAGACTGTAACTCTTGTTGATGTAAATTAATAATTTTGTCTATTTTTTCTTCCATTTCTTCAATATTATTAACAAAATCAAATGTTATGCACCAAGTTGGGTTATAACAGTCAATATCTTCTTCAATAGACGTAACAAAGGGTAAAATTGTTTCACAATCATAATAATCGTAAATAGCTTCAAATTCCCAATCCTCAACCTCACGGTCGGTGGTTATTTTCATACACACCTTAGTTTTTCCATCATCTTCAAATGCATAGGTATTGTAAATAAGGTTTTCGTTTTCAGTTATTTTATAACAGCCAAGCTCTTTCTCCAAAAAACCTGTTTTACTGTCTTTAAGCATTATCACAATTACTGTTTCTTCCATGAATATTCTCCTTATAGGTCGAATTATTTGCACTTTTAATCCTCAATATTATACTCTTTTTCATCAATATTTGCAACAATGATAAAATATCCATTACAGTCATCATATTAAATGATATATATTTTTCTGTTTCCCATTTATTATTATACAAATAAACAGCAGACCCCAGTTTCTACTATGGTCTGCTGTTTTTGTTTCAATCTTTGTGTAATGATAGCCTTTTTTCAGACTCTACAACAATTAGCGGCACTAAAGCCAAAGCTATTACAACCATCCATTTTTGCAAATCCAAAGCCATTACCTTAAACACCCCTGCAAAAGCTGGCACCATTATAACTATGCACTGCATTAACACACCAATGAAAAATGCCGCATTAAGGTATCTGTTGCTAAAAAATCCTTTTTTTATAACCGTTCCGTCACTACGCATATTATAGGCATGCACTAACTGAGAAATGCTTAACACTGCAAATGCCATTGTTCGTCCATAGCCTGTGCCTACCCCGCCATCGTAGTACAAATGGCCAATTCCAAAGGCAATAAGGGCAAGCATTCCAATCATTGCTCCCTCTAGGCAAATTCTTAAACCCATTTCGCTGTCAAAAATACTTTTCCCACTGTTTGAAGGCATCTTCTCCATTGCTTCTTTTTGTGGTGCATCAAGTCCAAGGGCTATTGCTGGTAAAGAATCTGTTATTAAATTTACCCACAGCAGTTGTATTGGCAAAAGTGGTGTATCCCATCCCATAACCATTGCCACAAATATTGTAATTATTTCACCTATGTTGCTGGAAAGCAGAAAATGAACAGTCTTTTTAATATTTGCATAAATCCCTCTGCCCTCTTTAACCGCCTCAACAATGGTTGCAAAATTATCATCTGCAATAATCATATCCGAAGCATTTTTTGCCGCATCAGTTCCTGTTTTTCCCATTGCACAGCCAATATCGGCAGTTTTAAGTGCTGGTGCATCATTTACTCCGTCACCGGTCATTGCAACCACCATGTCTTTTGCCTGAAAAGCCTTAACTATACGCATTTTATGTTCAGGGCTTACTCTTGCAAAAACCGTGTATTTTTCTATTGTATCAATCAGCTGTTTTTGTGGCATAGCTTCTAACTGTGCACCAGTTATACTTTCATCACCGTCAGTAAAAATTCCTACCTGTCTACCCACAGCCACCGCCGTTAAAACATTGTCACCCGTTACCATAAGCGGTTTAATACCAGCCTTTTTGCAGTCAGCCACCGCAGTTCTTGCTTCTGGACGTGGAGTATCCATTATTCCAATAAACCCGCATAAGGTAACGCTTTTTTCTAATTCTGATTCTCTTGGAATATGGTCAAATGTCTTTTTAGCCACCGCTATAACTCTCAACGCTTTTTGTGCCATTTCATTACTAATTTGCTGTGCAAGACGTCTTTCCGATGACAAAAAATCATATACAACACCTTGCTTCTCACACTCATTGCAAATAGCTGTAACCATTTCAGGTGCACCCTTTGTAACTGCCAAATAACCATTGTTAGTTTTATGTACAGTTGTCATTAGTTTTCTTTCAGAAGAAAAAGGGATTTCTGCCACACGAGGAAATTTTTTATCTAAATCGCCTTTAAAGCTGCCCCACTCCTGTGCAGCTTCTGCAATTGCCTTCTCTGTTGCTTCACCTACAAAGGCTCTGTCCTTATACTTTGAATCATTGCACATGGTTGCAAGGTCTAAAATGTTTTTGCTGTTAGCTATGTTTGCATTACTTGCACCCAACATGTCTCTAATCTTTACAACCTTCATCTTATTTTTTGTAAGAGTACCTGTTTTGTCAGAGCATATTACCTGTGCCGAGCCTAATGTTTCAACAGCTGTAAGGTGGCGTATTATTGCATTTTTCTGAGAAAGCCTTCTTGTTCCCATTGCAAGCACAATCGTAACCACTGCCGTTAGCCCTTCTGGTATAGCCGCAACTGCAAGGCTTACAGAGGTCATAAACATATCGAATATATCTCTCTTGCGTAAAATTCCTAAAACGAAAATAACAATGCAAATACCAATTGCTCCTAATGCAAGAACCTTTCCCGTTTCATCAAGCTTTTTACCGAGTGGTGTTTTCTGCTCATCTTCACCTTGAATAAGCTCAGCAATTTTACCAACCTGAGTATTCATTCCTGTTGAAGTAACCACCGCACATCCTCTTCCGTAAGCCACAAAAGATGATGACAAAACCATGTTGCGTCTATCCCCTAATTCAGCTTTCTCTGAACAAATAAGCTTGCAGTCTTTTTCAACTGAAGCAGATTCACCTGTTATTGCAGCTTCTTCTGTCTTTAGACTTATACTTTCCAGTAGTCTGCCATCCGCACAAATACAGTCTCCTGTTTCAAAAATTAATATATCTCCAAGAACTATATTTTTGGCCTCAATTTCCTTTACTGCACCTTCACGTAAAACTCTTGCATGGGTTGGTGTAAGTTTTTTTAAATCATCAATAGCTTTTTGTGCCCGCTCCTCCTGTGCAACGCCTATAATAGCATTAACAACAACAATTGCAATTATGATAATTGAATCGGCAAAATCTTGTTCTCCACGGAAAAGAGATACCAAGAACGATGCCGCCGCCGCACTTAAAAGCACTATAACCAAAAAGTCATTTAGCTGTGCCAAAAGCCTTACAAATGTGCTTTTCTTTTTTCCACTTTGGGCAATTGTATTTTCGCCGTTTTCCTTAAGGCGTCTATCAGCCTCCTTTTCATCTAAACCATTAATTGAATCAGTTTTTAAACATTCCATTACCTCTTTCAGGTCCATGCTATGCCAGTCCATAAATCTCACCTCGAATAAATTTATATTCTTGCAATAGCAAAGTTATTACTCTATTCATATTATATCTATAACCATAATTAATAAGGAGCTATCATGGCATATCAATTACTTATACTGGCACTTGCCCTATCTGTGGATGCTTTTGGAATTGGAATAACTCTTGGCGTGCGTGGAATACGTATAAGCAACGGTGCAAAGGTTATAATTTCCTGCCAAGCCATTGCAATAACCTTTTTGGCATTGGTTTTAGGTGATATTTTAGGAAAATTGCTGCCCTATGGCTTATCTAAATATTTAGGTACACTGCTTCTTATATTTTTAGGCTTGTGGATAATCTTTCAGTCACAAAAAAAACAGAAGCCGAGAACTAAAAAGTTATCTTCTTCTGCAAATTTATGTATTTTCATTAAAAATCTTGGCATCACAATACAAATAATACGAACTCCACAAAGCTGTGACCTTGATAACTCAGAAACAATAGATACGCTTGAGGCAGTGTACTTGGGTTTTGCACTAAGCATTGATGCTTTTGGTGCTGTTACTGGAGCAGGCATAATTGGTGGCTTCACAAAACTTCTGCCCTTTACTGTTGCGCTTTTGCAAATACTTCTTCTTGCACTTGGAACACGCACAGGCAAGCGTATTAAAAAACTTTGCAATATAAATGAAAGACTTTGGACCACCGCCTCTGGCATACTTCTAATTGCCATAGGGTTTATGTACCTTCTTTAATTTTCCCTGTTTAAAAACTCAGTTAAAGCCTTATAGTGCTTTCTTCCATCGCTGTAGCCTTGGTTATAAAGTGCTATAAGCTTTTCTTTATTTTTTTCCAGCCTACCTATGCCAACAGGTTTTTCAGGCTGTATAACGTATGCACGTCCTGCTTTTCGTTCCTGTTCAACCAGTTCTATGGCATGATTATAGCGTATGTGTCTAATTTCAATACTTCTAACAAGCATAGGATATTTTTTGTATTTTGCTTTAATAAGCCTCATCATCCCACTAGGTGGTTTGCGATAGGTTCTGTCACGGGTTAGTATAACTACGTTTTTAATATTTCCGTCTTCAATGGACTTTTTAATTGGTATAGAATCTGTAACCCCACCATCGAGATATTGTTTACCATTAACCTCAACCATTCGTGAAATTACCGGAAGGGAACTAGACGCCCTTATAGCCAAAATATCCTTTCTCATATCCTTAATTTGAATATATTCCGACTTTCCTGTTTTGCAATTAGTAACTACTGCAAAAAACTTTCCCGTATATCTTTCATATTCATCGTAATCATATGGGTTTAACTTGTTTGGAATAAGGTTATATACCATATCCACTCCAAAAAAATCACCTGTTTTTATACGACTGTAAATACCTGCATACCTTTTGTCTTTTAAATAGTCAACACTTACTTCAAATGCCCGTTTTCTCTGTTTTGCAAGGAAACTGCTT
>JAQVIB010000059.1 GCA_028695945.1 Lachnospiraceae bacterium | reverse complement strand
TTGGTGCATAACCAACCACATTATTTTTACCTTCAAGTTGGTATTTTCCATTTCCAGCCTGTCCAAGTAATATTTCGTTATTCATCAAATTAGACAGACTTGTATACTCAGAATTTTCACTTCCTGCTTTTGCAAAGTTAAATTGATTTAAAACCAGTTCAGCATCCTTATGTCCAACAACTATTCCATCCTTGTTAACTATGTATCCGTACCCAGTTTCGCCATAAGTAACTTCCTTAATTATATTAGATAATGCCTGACCGTCTCGTCTGCCATATAATACTCCAATTACTTTTCCGTTCTCATAAACTGGAGCAGCATATATTAGCACAAGTTGTCCAGTTGCACTACTAATAAGCAAATCTGAAGACGCAGTGTTTCCTTGCATTGCTGTTTGAAAATACTCTCGGCTAGCAATATTGGTTTTCTCTTTTTTTACGTTGAATACTGTACTATCACCGTTTTTATCAGCAAAGGCAAAGGCCGAATATCCCATTTTTTCTGCTTCAGCCTCAAAAAATTTAATTTTTGCATCAATAGTCATTTCTTTATCTACTATTATTGGATTTCGTGCCATTCCATCTAAATATTTTAATTCCGCATCCCTTCTAGCTTTAATATACTTTGCATTTGACACCGCTATTTCTTGTAATTCGTTTCGTGTACTTTGTTCTATGTTTTTACTTACTATTTTAGTTGACGCAATGCCAATTCCTGTTGTCAAAAGTAGTATTACTCCTGTGAAAATAAGCACCAGCTTAGCTCTTAAAGATTTCATAAATACAGTCCTCCAAAATTATATTGTTTTATTAATTACATGCAACCCCATTGTTCTTTTATTTTCTCTTTTCCATATTTAAGGTTATATTTAACCTATTATTGCAGCAATTATAATCTCCTTTCGCCTAAATTTAAATTATTGTCCTTTGATGTACGTCAATTTATCCCAAAAAATTACATATTCTCTACTCTAATATATCATTTTTTCTTCTATAATTCCACATAATTAGACAAAATAAATACTACAAATTAAAATTCATAGTTTTTAAGTACATTAATCATTTAAAGACTTTTAAAATGTAGTCAATTTAGTACAAAATTATGTATATTTCTGTTGATTTTGGTATAGAAATTCATTATAATTCAAAATATAGAAGTTAAAACTTTGAAATGTTTGTGTTATGCTACAAAAATCCCTAGTTACATTAGCCAATATTTGGCAAGATTGGAGACTTTATGACAAAGAAAATATCTATTAAATTCAAAATTTCCGTCTCCGCACTAATTGTATCAATTGTCTATTCAATTATTATAGGTTCCTTTAGTATTATTACTTATGGAGAAAACCTAAAAAAATATAAGGCAGTGGGTGCACTTGACATTGCAAATGCTATCAGCATAAACATTGATGGTGACAAAATTATGCAATACGACAAAACTGGTGAAACTGATGATTACTACCAACAATTAACAGATTATCTTTGCAGTGTAAAAAAGAATGTGGATTTAACTTACCTATATATTTTAACTGATGCTGGTAATGATTATAAATATATTGCCGAAGGTTACGTTGAAGGGGAAACCCCATCTCAGTTGGGCGATACACAGTCAAAAAGTGACTATGGTAAAGAAATTGTAATAACCCTATCTAACGGAACAGGTCAATATACTACCAATTATACCGATGACAACATCTACGGCAAGCTTCTTTCAGGCTTTTCACCTATTCATAATAGCGAAGGAAAGATTGTTGGTGCTGTAGGCGCAGATATAAGTGCTAATGCCATTAATGCTGACATTATTTCTTATCTACCTGTCCTCCTTGTTATTATGCTTGTTTCGTGCGTTAGCTCTTATCTATTAATCAGCTTAGCCGCGTCAAAAATCATTGTAACTCCTATTAAAAAAATGGAGGAAGTATCATCAAGTCTAGCGGAAAGTAATTTTGATATATCATTACCAGATTTGTATTTACAAAAAAATGATGAAATCGGAAGTCTTTCTCGCTCTTTTGTAAACATTGCCGAAAACCTTAAACGCATAATAAAAGATATATCCGATGTACTTTACCAAATGGAACAGAAAAATTTGGATGTTGAAATTGACAGAAATTATACTGGCGACTGTGCCCCAATAAAGCAATCTATTAATCAAATAATCTATACATATAATCAATTGCTTACCCAAATTCATGCTATTGCCGATGAAATTTCCATAGGTTCTGAACAGGTTTCAAGCATTGCTACAAACCTTGCTCAAGGATCCACCGAACAAGCTTCTTCTATTGAGCAAATGTATTCTTCCTTTTCAACTATTTCACATGGTGTAGTTAGTAATGCAGAAAGTGTGGAGAAAGCAAATAATTATATTACCGAAGTTACATCCGAAATATTAAAATGTAATGAAGACATGCAGCAAACTCATGCTGCAATGACAGAAATCGATTTTTCTTCAAATGAAATATCAAAAATTATAAAAATAATTGATGGTATTGCATTTCAAACAAATATACTTGCTTTAAATGCTTCTGTAGAAGCTGCAAGAGCTGGTCTTGCTGGAAAAGGATTTGCTGTAGTGGCTGATGAAGTACGTAATCTTGCTTCAAAAAGTGCAGATGCTGCTAAACAAACAACTTTGCTAATTGAAAATTCTATTCTTGCTATTGAAAAAGGTAAAAAAATTACAGCCATTACTTCTGAATCATTAAATGAAGTTTCCAAAAAAATTAATTTTGTTAGCCAAACTATTGAAGCCGTTCACACAGATTCTAATAGTCAAGCTAGTAACATTTCTGAAATCGACGCTGACATGCAAATGATATCTTCTGTTATTCAAAATAATTCAGCAATTGCTGAAGAAAGTGCGGCTGCAAGTGAAGAATTGCTGGCACAGGTAAAAATTTTGAAAGAACTAATTGATGAATTTAAGTTCAACAATAAACACTTCTCCACAACAAACATCAGAAAATAGAAGTGCTCCTTTTACTTTAATTGAAATAAAAATTCAGGTATGTTATACTACAAAAATGTCACATTGTTTAAAGAGGGCGTAAAATGACCGAGTTAATGCAAATACAAAGTTTTATTCAGGCATACGTTAAAGCTGTATCCTCCATTTTGGAAACAGAGGTAACCATTATTGATAATGAACTAATTAGAATTGGCGGAACAGGTGAACATCTTAATAAAATTGGGCAAACTATATCTCATGATTCATTTTTTCAAAAAATAATTGAAACACAAAAACCAGGTATTATACGAAACGTGCGAGAAGAACTTATGTGCAACACCTGTGAAAAAAAGGATCAGTGCAAAGAACTTGCCAATTTAGGATACCCAATTTTTTTAGAGGGTAAAGTTATCGGTGTTATTGGAATAATTGCGTTTAATGAAAAAACACGAGAGCGATTATTAAAAACACATGAAAAGCTAGAAGAATTTTTAAAGTACATGAGCGAGCTTATTGAAAGCAAAATAATGACCCATCGTGTAAGTTTAAACTTAGAAAATCAGCTTAGAGAAGTAATTAATATAGAAAAAAATGCAACCAAAACACGTCGTTTTATAGGGGAAGATGAAAAAACTATTGAAATGCTTAATATGATTAATAAGATTAGCCACTCCAATTCTACTATACTTCTTACAGGAGAAAGTGGAACAGGCAAAGAGGTTATAGCAAAACTTATTCATTCCCAAAGTGACCGAAACGATAGGCTTATGATTTCTCTTAACTGCGGTGCAATACCTGAACACCTTGTAGAAAGTGAGCTGTTTGGCTATGAAGAAGGCTCTTTTACGGGTGCAAAAAAAGGCGGACACGTGGGCAAGTTTGAGCTTGCAAACAAAAGCACCCTATTCTTGGATGAAATAGGTGAAATGCCACTTCAAATTCAAACCAAACTTTTACGCGTACTTCAGGAACATGTTGTAGAGCGAATCGGTGGGAAAAAACCTATACCTGTTGACGTAAGGGTTATTTGTGCAACGAACAGAGACCTTTTAAAAATGATTGATGAAAATAAATTCCGCAGTGATTTGTATTACAGGCTTAATGTTATTCCAATAAATATCCCTCCACTTCGTGAGCGTAGAAAAGATATACCAGTTCTAATACACCATTTCATTTCAGAATGCAATGCACAGTTAAATAAAAATGTGCATGGAATAACCAGTGATGCAGAAAAAATTTTATCTGCATATGATTGGCCTGGTAATGTAAGGGAGCTTAAAAATGTTATTGAATATTTAATAAACATTGTAGACTCTGATGTTATAAGTGTTTCAGATTTACCAACAAATCTGCTTGCAAACAACAGCTCAAATACAAAAGAACACAGTTTGGCTGACATAATGAACCGTTATGAAAGAATGGTTTTAGAAAATTTAATTAAAAAAGCTGACACATTAGAGAAAAAAGATAAATTAGCATCACAACTTGGTATAAGTCGTGCAACTTTATACAGAAAGTTATCAAATTATGACTTATTATAAAAATATAGTAGCAAAAATGTATTAAAAACACCTCTTCTAAAACTTTATTATCATTTTTGATAAACCATTCTCAATTATGATAATTACCATGAAACAAGGCTTGTAAAGGCATGTTTCTTAAACCCCTCAAAAACCATTCTCAATTTTGAGAATGGTTTTTGTTATTTTAGCTCGTAAAACATAGAAAAATGGGCACTCCGTATTTGGCACGGTTCTTGCTTTAATAGATAAATGTAAAAACAAAGTTGAACTTTACAATTTAAAACTAAGATGCTATTAATTTAAAACCGAACAAAGACGTTTGAGGAGGAACCTAAACCATGGATACAGATAAAATTATAAAAATGATTAAAGCAGAAATGAAACCTAGTATGGGTTGCACTGAGCCTGTTGCTATAGGCCTTGCTGTTTCCAACACATGTACAAACTTATCAAAACCTGCAAAAAAGTTAAAATTGAAAATTAGTTCCAATATTTTTAAAAATGCATACTGCGTTAAAATTCCAAATACAACTGAGGCAGGTATTCCACTTGCCGCAACATTGGGCTATTTGCTTACAAAACCAAATAACACAATGGAAATATTTTCAGGTGTAAATGATAAACTAGTTAAAGAAGCATATACACTTATCGAAAACAATTTTGTTGAAATTGAAGCAATTCCCAGTTCAGAATTTTACATAGAAGTAACAGCATTAAATGATACAGAAACTGTAACTACCCTTACAATTGACAGACATGATAACCTTGTAAAGGTTATAAAAAACGATGAAGTTATTTTAAACGCCGCTA
Organism: Lachnospiraceae bacterium; assembly: GCA_028695945.1. Taxonomy (GTDB): domain Bacteria; phylum Bacillota; class Clostridia; order Lachnospirales; family Anaerotignaceae; genus UBA8514. Next base: position 4,937 of record JAQVIB010000059.1, on the reverse strand, counting down.
CAAACAATATAAGTAAAAACAGTAAAGACAATTTTGATATAACCCAGTACACAGTAGCACAGCTTGTAGAACTTGCAGAAAATGTTGATATTGAAAAAATCAAATTTTTAAACGAAGCAAAAGAAATGAATCTAATAGCTTCCAATGCAGGTTTAAAAGGTGACTATGGTATGAATATTGGCAAAAACATTAAAACCATGATGGATAAAGGCATATTGCCAAACGATTTATTCTACTATGTAAAAATGGTTGTTACTGCTGCAAGTGACTGCAGAATGGGTGGCGGTCCATATTCTGCAATGACCGTACTTGGCAGTGGAAACCAAGGTTTCCAAGCAACATTACCTGTAATTGCTACAGCACAGTATTTGAATATTGATGAAGAAAAAACACTAAGAGCAATGTTTATGAGCATTATAATAACCTTTAGACAAAAATTTAAAGTTGGTAGGCTTTCTCCAATTTGTGGTGCAACCCTTTCAGGTGCTGCATCCTCAGCAGCAATTACTTGGCTGCTTGGCGGTAATGTAAAGCAAATTGAAGGTGCAATGCAAACAATGTTTTCTAACCTCACCGGTATGATGTGTGACGGGGCTAAAGACGGCTGTGCAATGAAGCTTAGTACCTGTTCTGGAGAGGCTGTTATGGCGGCAAGACTTGCACTTTGTGGAAGCATTGCTTCAAAAACAGATGGTATTGTAAGTGAGCATGTTGAAGAGACTATTTCTAACGTTGCAAGGCTTTCACAAGAAGGAATGAAAGCCGTAGATATGAATGTTATAAATATAATGATGGCTAAGTAAACCTATAACAACGAAGTTATATTACATCCATCTTTAGTATACATAAAAATTCATAAAAAAGGAGGATAGATAAAATTCTTTCATGAGGGGTAAACAAAATTAGAAGGGGTGTAAATTTATGGAAACTACAGATAAAAAAAGTGGCAATAAACTAATTGGCTATCTATTAATTGCAGCAATGGTTATTGCAATTGGCTACTTCGGAGTTTACAAAATTGCAACAGGTCAAGAAACAATGAACACACAAACTGCATTTTTAACAATGCTTATGGTTCTTGTAATTGGCGAGGTTATATCTACAAAAACAAAAGCTTTTGTACCATCTATGTTTATTAGTGCAGTAATTTTTGTTATAGGTTTCTGGACTTATTTCCCAAAAGACATTCTTCAACTTGCAGGCGTAGCACCAACCTTACCAGGATTTCTTGTAATGATGATGGTTGTACACCTTGGCACAATGCTTGATATTCAAGAACTTATTTCGCAATGGAAAACTTGTATCATTACCATTGCTGGTATGCTTGGTATACTGGCAGCAATATTAACAATTGGTTCTTTAATCCTTGGTATGGAAACAGCAGCAATAGCAGCACCTCCACTTACCGGCGGTTTAGTTGCAGCACTAATGATGCAGAACTGTGCAGGCGAAAACCAGCACCTATTTATACTTGCCATGGCTGTATATGTAATGCAGGGTTTTGCTGGATATCCACTTACAAGCATATGCCTTAAAAAAGAAGGAAAATCAATTATATCACAGTATCGTGCTGGAACATTAAAGCTTGAAAAAACAGAGAGTGTTTCTTCATCAAAATTTGATACTAAACACATTTTCCCACAAATTCCTGAAAAATATAAAAGTGACTTTACTTATATATTATTGATAGTTGTTATTGTAGTTATTTCTGGTTACCTGGATTTATTAACAGCAGGCAAGGTTTCAAAATTTGTTTGGGCATTAATTCTTGGCGTATTTGCACAAGCATTTGGATTTATTGAAAGCAAGGCTCTTCTACGTGCAAGGTCTATGGGTTTGGTATACACACTTATCATGATGTACGTGTTCTCAAATTTAAGTGCCGTTACACCAGAAGTTTTAGTTCAGCTTATAAAAGATTTCTCTATATTAATTGTTCTCTCTGTTGCAGGTGTTGCTTTATTCTCCATTCCTGTAGGTAAAAAACTTGGCTTAAGTGCACCAATGTCTTTTGCCCTTGGTTTAGGAACACTCGCTGGCGGTTTCCCAGCTAGCTATACGCTTAGTGTTGAAGCAGCAAAGGTTATTGCCGAAACCGAAGAAGAATATGAATTACTTGAAAATCATATGCTACCAAAAACACTTGTTGCAGGTTTTATAAGTGCAACATCAGGCTCTGTTCTTATTGCAGGTTTAGTTATGAGTATTTTCTTTTCATAAAATAATACATGAAATTTAGCAATACAATTTGGGTTTTTTTAAGGCTATAGTAGTGCAATAAGTGCTATGCAAATACAACTATACTATTACTAATTTTAAGGAGGAAATCACTATGTCAAACATTGATAACAAACCAAACGTAACAGATAACGAGAAAGCAAACATTCAAAGAGGTGCAATTGGTCACCGTGCAACATGGATGGCACTTACATACCTTGCAGCAAAAGAAGCAGGTCTAGAAGAAGAAGGAGAAAAATTTGCAAGAACTGGGATATCAAAAACAGGTCTTCGTGATGGCCAATCATTTAAGTGCAAATGTAAAGCAGTTCCAACAGATTGTGGTGAACTAGCTGATGTATTTTTAAGTGATACTACACGTGCATCTTTTGAAATTGATTTTAAAACAGTTACTCCTGAAAGATTAGATATGGAATTTCATCACTGTCCATTATTGAAAGCATGGCAAGACCTTGGTTTGGATGATGATACATGTGCAAAATTATGCGACATGGCTATGGATGGAGACCGTGGCATTGCAAAGGGTATGGGCTTAAACTTCCACTTAGGCGATACAATTGCACAAGGAAAACCAACATGTCAAGTTTCATTTTTCAGATAACAGGCAGTAATTGTAACTAAACAAATTGTAAAAATCAACTTTTTTATTCAAAAATCCACGGAGAATTTTCAGTTCCTCGTGGATTTTCCAATTCTTCATTATAACTAAAAACACTTTCTTAGTCTGAAGTAAGGAATGTTTTACTGCATTGATTATATTCCAATAACGAACTAAATTTGTTGCTACTGATACATTCGGAAATACCCAAAAAATTCCTCTTGCAATAAACCATATGTACACAAACGGCATAAGAGAAAGTACATCACTAATACCCGAAAGAATGCACTCTAAAAACGTTAATACTCCAAATTTTCCTCCAAAAGCGAGAATTTCCGAAATACCTACCTTTTTGTCATATACAATAACACATCCTAAATTAATAAGCAACAATTTGTTAGTTTTAGGTAACTTTTTCCAAAAAACCGACTTTTTGGCATTCTATTTTCTTAACAAGTATGTATTATGCTTTAGCAATAATTCTTTTTCTACTCCTAACGGTCACGTGTAGCTCCATTTAGATGAATTGTTCTGGACATAGCCTCTTCTCCACTGTCACTTTCCATCTTATACACAGAACATTTACCTGTTTGAACAACAATTTTAATTTCTGGTTCATAGAAATACTTTTATTTTACTTGCCTACTTTCATCTGCTTCTACCCCAAGGCAACATCCAAAATCATCATAATTAAGAATCCACCCATTACACCCATTGTACCAATATTAGAATGTTCTCCAAGATGTGCCTCCGGAATTAACTCTTCTACCACTACATACATCATGGCTCCAGCCGCAAACGCCAAGAGCCATGGCATATAAGGTGCAATTAATCCTGCAATTAATACCGCCAAAATTCCAAATATCGGTTCAACAGTTCCAGTCATACTTCCAAGGAAAAAAGACTTTCCAACACTCATGCCTTCTTGCCTTAACGGAAGAGAAATTGCCGCTCCCTCAGGGAAATTTTGTATTCCAATTCCAATTGCGAGTGCAATGGCTGAAGCGTATGCTGATGACTCGCCTAAATGCTGTGCAGCCAGTGCAAAGGATAACCCAACTGCCATTCCCTCGGGAATATTATGTAGTGTTACAGCCAGCACAAGTAAAGAAGTTCGTTTCATAGATGAAGAAATACCCTCTGTTTCATTTGCACCAGGGTGAAGATGGGGAACTAAAAGGTCAAGTGCATACAAAAAAGCAATTCCAAGCACAAAACCGCCAGCCGCAGGAATCCACCCAATTTGCCCGTTTGCCTCAGCCTCCTCTATAGCAGGTATCAAAAGGCTCCATACCGATGCTGCAATCATAACACCTGCCGCAAAGCCAAGGAATATTTTTTGTACCCGGTCATTCATCTCTTTACGAAACATAAATACCATTGCTGAACCTAAAGTTGTCATTAAAAAAGTAAACCCTGTTCCGCCTGCTGCCCATAATAAAGCATTCATAATTTCACTCCATTCGGTATAATAGCTATTATCAAATTATTAACTTAACTTCCTTAACGTTAATTTATACCATTATATCAAATATTTCAATAATCTTTACAAATTCTTGAGTATTCTTAGTTTATTATTGGTATTTTGTAAAGTCTATTCAATATTTTCAGCTTTTTCATAAAGTTTTTCAACCTCTTTTGAAGAAACCATCTTAGATAAAATAGAAGCAATTATAATAATACCCGGTATATCTATAAGAAGTCTTGCAACTGCAAATTTATTACCCAAAGCTGCCATTTCAAAAAGAAACATAGGAATTTTGGTAGTTGACCAAGCCCCAATAAAAATTAGAACGTTCATAAACTTTACGCCTTTTTTCATAAATATTCCTGCAATTGGAAATGCACCATACAATGGACCTGCTGCTGCTGAACCGATGAATATAGCTAATAGTACACCTATTATTCCAGAGCCTTCGCCCATATATTTTATCATAGTTTCTCTTGGAACCCAAACATCAAGAAGCCCTAAAAGGACAAAAATAGGAGGAATTACAAGTAGCATTTCCTTTACTGAATTTGCAGTAATACTAAGTGCTTTAAACCCCAACTGATAATTAAACATTATTAATAAAAACATTGCAACAAGTACGATAAAAAA
>JAQVIB010000058.1 GCA_028695945.1 Lachnospiraceae bacterium | reverse complement strand
TGCATTGTATACAGCCGAAGTTGCAAAACAAATGAAAGAAAGTAAAATAGGCAGTGTGCTAAAGCATTTTCCTGGGTATGGGAATAATAAAGACACCCATAAAAGTGTTGCCTATGATGAGCGAGATATGGAAACCTTTGAAACTGAAGATTTTCTTCCCTTTATCTCCGCAATAAATGTTGGTGCTGATGCAGTTTTGGTTTCACATAACGTTGTTAACTGTATGGATAGCCAGCTTCCTGCCTCATTGTCACCAGCGGTGCATGATATACTGCGTACAAAGCTTAACTTTAACGGCGTAATAATGACTGATGATACATCAATGGCAGGTATTAAACCCTTTACTGACGTAAACACTGCTGTACAGGCTGTAGTTGCGGGAAACGATATTATAATAACAAGCAACCTCCACACTGAATATAATGCTGTTTTGGACGCTATAAAAACTGGTGAAATAAGCACTGAACGTATCAACCAAGCAGTAACAAGAATATTGGTTTGGAAAATGGAGCTAGAGCTTATTGAAAAATAAGATTAAGACTAAAGAAAAACCTTGGGCGTTGCCCAAACCCACTGGCTTTTTGAAAAAATCGAGACCAAAAACTTTAATTAAAAATAAAGGAGTATATCATGGATTACAGAGAACGACTTAAAAATCATAAACGAATTGTAATAAAAATTGGCACATCTACTGTAACCTACCCTAACGGAAGAATTAATTTAAAACGCCTTGAACAATTGGCTTGGGTACTTGCCGACCTTAAAAACCAAGGCAAGGATATTGTTCTAGTTTCTTCTGGTGCAATGGGTGTTGGTTCAGCGGCTTTGGGCTTTACATCACGCCCTACAGAAATTCAGTTTAAGCAAGCGGCGGCATCTGTAGGTCAAGCATCTTTAATGCAAATTTACAAAAATTTCTTTAACGAATATAATCAGAATGTTGCACAAATTCTTCTTACAAAAGAGGATGTAAAAGACGACGGACGCAAGGATACTGTTGCACGTACTTTTGAAACACTTTTTGGAATGGATATTATTCCTATTGTAAATAATAACGACGCTGTAACCACCTATGAAATTGAATTTTCAGATAATGACAGCCTTTCGGCAGTAGTTGCAAACATTGTACATGCAGACCTTTTGGTTTTGCTTACAGATATTGATGCTCTTTACAATAGCAACCCACGCATTAATCCAGATGCAAAACGAATTTCTGTTGTTGAAAAGGTTACGCCAGAAATTGAGGCAATGGCTGGAGATAAAGGCAGCACCTTTTCCGTTGGCGGCATGGCTACAAAAATATGTGCCGCAAAAATGTGCGAAGAAACAGGAACAGACATGGTTATTGCCATGGGTGAGGACCCAAGACTTCTGCATAATATAGTAGATGGAGACGATATAGGAACTCTATTTGTAGGAAAAGGCAGGTAAAGTCAATGAAAGAATGCTCGTTTTGCGGTGCAGAAATAAAAGATGAAACAAAACCATGCCCAGGGTGCGGATATAATCCAAATCTATCCTGCGAAATATATGGTGACGCAAAAGAGATTGATTCTCAAATTATAGAAGAAAACCACCAACAAAATACATTTGATGTGCGACATAAAGTTCTGCCCACATGGTTAAAAGTAGTCCTTGTTGTAATTACCGTCTTTGTCAGCCCAATTGTAGGCATTATTGTGGGTAGTCTACTTTTGTTTAACGAAAGTTATGGCTATAGAAGTTTCGGCAAAAAGTTAATTATTATTACAGTTTTATACATAGCTGTTACAATTGGCCTTGGCTTAATTGTGCCAATGGCAGTTATATTCGGGTCATTTATGCATTAGGGGATGAAATATGAAAAATCAAATGAGAAAAGCTTTTCTTGAAGAAAGAAATACTATACCAAAAGAGGTACAAATTGAAAAAAGCAAAATTATATTTGAAAAACTGATGAACAGCACAGAATATAAAAATGCCGATTGGGTTTTTACATATATAGACATGGGTTCCGAGGTTAAAACCATACCTTTAATTGAAAAAGCGTGGGAAGATAAAAAGCACGTTGCCGTACCAATTGCCAAAGCTAACAGGCTTATGTATTTTGTGGAAATAACAAGCTTTGATAATATGAACCGCACAAAGATGGGTGTGATGGAGCCAAAAATAGACATTGAAAACCAAGTTATTCCCAACCAAAATACAATGTTCATAGTTCCTGGAAGTATGTTTGACGAAGAAAAAAACCGTTGTGGTTATGGCGGAGGATATTACGACATCTATACAGAAGAAAAAAATGTAAACAATACAATTGGTATATGCTACGACTTTCAGGTTATAGAAAAAATTCCAACTGAAGAATTTGATAGAAAACTAAGTAAAATAATTACTGAAAAACGCATAATAGAATAACCAACGGGAGATGAAAAAATTGAGAGATTTAATTGAAATGGGTATGATGGCAAAGGAAGCAGCTGTGGAAACCGCAAAGCTTTCCACACCGCAAAAAAACAGCATTTTGCTTAACGCCGCACAAGCCCTGTTAGACCACATGGACACCGTTCTTTCTGCAAACAAGGAAGATGTTGAAACTGCCCTTGGAAACGGAGTTAAAGGTGCATTTATAGACAGACTTACGCTGAACCAAAGCCGTATTGAAGGCATGGCAAGCGGACTAAAGCAGGTAGCAAGCTTGCCCGACCCAATTGGTGAGGTTTTAAGCATGAACACCTTAGATAACGGTTTAATTATTGGTAAAAAACGTGTACCAATGGGCGTTATAGGCATAATTTTTGAAGCAAGACCAAACGTAACTGCCGATGCCTTCGGCTTATGCCTAAAAGCTGGAAGTGCCACCATTTTGCGTGGCGGTAAAGAAGCCTTAAAAACCAATATGGCAATTGTAGAAATTTTCAGAAATTCTCTAAAAAAACAAGGCTATCCTACGGATATTGTTCAAATTTTAGAAGATACTAGCCGAGAAACAGCAACACAAATGATGCAGTTAAATGGCTATATCGATGTTCTTATTCCACGTGGCGGAAGTGGATTAATTCAAAGCGTTGTTAAAAACAGCACCGTACCTGTTATTGAAACGGGAACAGGAAATTGCCATGTGTTTGTAGACGAAACTGGAAAACTTGATGATGCCGTTAACATTGTAATTAATGCAAAAACCCAGCGTCCTGGTGTGTGCAATGCCTGTGAAAGCCTTTTGGTGCATGAAAACATTGCCGACACCTTTATACCAATGGTATCAAAAGCACTTATGGATAAAAACGTTGAAATTCGTGGCGATAAAAATTTCCTAGAAAAGGTTGACGGCATTATTCCTGCAACGGAACAAGATTGGGGTACGGAATATGAGGATTACATTATATCCGCACGTGTGGTAAAAAATGTGGACGAAGCAATTAGTCTTATAAGAAGATTTTCCACACACCACAGCGAGTGTATTGTAACTGAAAACTATACAAATGCACAAAAGTTTTTAAACGAAGTTGACTCCGCTTGCGTTTACGTAAATGCCTCAACACGCTTTACCGATGGAGAACAGTTTGGTTTTGGTGCAGAAATAGGAATTAGTACTCAAAAGCTTCACGCAAGAGGTCCAATGGGGCTTAAAGAACTTACTACCACTAAGTATATTATCTATGGAAGTGGTCAAGTAAGACAATAAAAATTAAATTAGCAAAATTTAAAAATTCCGCCAAAATGTACCTGAATATTACTTCATAAATAACAGATAATACTCTTGTAACACAAACACAGTATATCTTATTTAAGGAGGAACTAACAATGACAAATAATAGTTCAAGTTCAAGTACAAGTTCAAAATCTAACGTTCCTGAAGCAAGAGAGGCTTTAAACAGATTTAAATATGAAGTTGCCAGCGAAATTGGTGTGCCTCTTAAACAGGGTTAAAATGGCGACCTTACTTCCGCTCAGAACGGTTATGTTGGCGGATATATGGTTAAAAAAATGATTGAAGAACAGGAAAGAATGATGGCAGGTAAATCCTCAACACCTTCTTCTACTTCTTCAAGATAAATAATTATAGGCGGAAATAGTTTTAATAAAACTATACCCACCTAGAAAAACAGCCTTCGTATAAAAGCGAAGGCTGTTTTATATTTACCCTTGAGGTTTGCGTTGCCTTAACGTATAATAAAAAAGATGACCATATGTTCTTAAATTTTAATCCCGAAAGGAGCTTTTCCTTGATTTCATACATAAAAGGTAGTCTTGAATACATAGGCGAAGGCACAATAATAGTAGAAACAGCCGGTGTTGGCTATAGTATTTTTGTTTCTCCTGTGACAGCATCCACATTGCCTCCACTTCGTTCACAAATAAAAATTTACACATACATGAACGTAAAGGAAGATAGTATATCTCTTTTTGGCTTTAACAAAATGGAAGAACTAGAGTTATATAATAAACTAATAACCGTATCGGGCGTTGGACCAAAAGGTGCATTAAGCATACTTGGGTTTATGTCCGCTTCACAAATAATTATGGCAATAGTAACCGATGATATAGCAACCCTTAGCAAAGCCCCAGGTGTTGGCAAAAAAACAGCACAACGTCTTGTTTTAGACCTTAAAGACAAATTCAAAAACGAAGATTTTGTACAAAGTATAGTCCAAGAAACAGGCGGCGAAGTTGATTTCACTTCCGCTGGGGACAAAGCCGAAGCAATTGAAGCAATGTTGGCTTTAGGCTATACCAGAAGCGAAGCTGTGAAAGCCGTAGCCTCTGTATATAAGGATGGAATGGATACACAGGCTGTGCTTAAAGCTTCTCTTAAAAAAATGATGCGTTAGAAATAGGTGATTAAAATAGAAAACCGAATAATTAGCACTACCTTTAAAGACGAGGATTTGGATTTTGAGCCAAAGCTTAGACCGCAAAGCCTTGAAAACTACATAGGTCAAAATAAGGTTAAAAATAATCTAAAAGTTTTTATTGAAGCTGCAAAACAGCGTAAAGAGGCTCTTGACCACTGCTTGCTTTACGGCCCACCAGGGTTGGGCAAAACCACTCTTTCTAACATTATTGCCGTTGAAATGGGCGTTAATATTAAAACCACCTCTGGCCCTGCAATTGAACGTCCTGGCGACATGGCGGCAATACTAAACGGTCTTGAAGAAGGTGACATCCTTTTTGTAGACGAAATTCATCGCCTTAACCGTATGATTGAAGAAATTTTGTACCCTGCCATGGAAGATTTTGTTATAGATATTGTAATTGGCAAAGGTGCTGGGGCAAGAAGTGTTCGACTTGACCTACCGAAATTCACATTAATTGGTGCAACCACAAGAATAGGCTTGCTTACAGCACCACTGCGTGACAGATTTGGTGTAATACAGCGGCTTGAGCCTTACAACATAAATGACCTAAAGGTAATTATAAAGCGTTCCTCTGGCGTGCTTGGGGTTGAAATTGACGATGGTGGTGCAGAAGAAATTGCCCGTCGTTCCCGTGGAACACCACGTATTGCCAACCGCCTGTTAAAGCGTGTTAGGGACTTTGCCCAAGTGAAATATGAAGGTGACATTACCATTGATGTTGCTAAAAATGCACTGGATTTACTTGATGTTGATAAAATGGGGCTTGATAATATTGACAGACGAATGCTTTTGGCAATGATTGAAAAATTTGGCGGTAGACCTGTTGGTGTAGATACACTTGCGGTATACATTGGCGAGGAATCTGAAACCATAGAGGACGTTTACGAGCCGTATTTAATACAACTGGGTTACATACAGCGTACACCCCGTGGAAGAATAGTAACAAAGCTTGGTTATGAACATTTTGGATTAAAGTATCCGGATATATAAACAAAAGGAGGAGAAACAGTGGGCAACTTTGTGTTATACGAAAAAAAAGAAAATGTTGCATGGTTAACCATTAACAGACCAGAATCATTAAATGCTATCTCAACAGGCGTTATGGAAGAGCTTTTAGCCTATTTGAACGAAGCAGAAAAAGATATGGATATACTTTGCATAGTGCTTACAGGTGCAGGTGAAAAGGCATTTAGTGCTGGCGGAGATATTAAAGAGGAACTTAAAACTACAAGTGCAATGGCGGTTAAATTTTGCACCATGGCTCACACCCTTTGCAGTAAATTTCAAACCATTAGAATGCCTGTAATTGCCGCAGTTAACGGCTATGCCCTTGGCGGTGGAATGGAGTTTGCCTTGGCATGTGATTTTATTGTAGCGGCAGACACTGCTAAATTTGGTCTTGTAGCAGTTAATATGGGTATTATTTCTGGCTTTGGCGGAACGCAAAACATTGTTCGTGCCGTAGGAAAAGCACGTGCAAAGGAACTTATGTATACAGGCAGAATGTTAAAGGCTGAAGAGTGCTATGACCTTGGAATTGTTCAGAAAGTTGTTGAAAAGGCAACCTTTATTGACGGGGTTACAGCCCTTGCAAATGAAATTGCAAGCAAACCACCTTATGCTATTAGGGCAACAAAAGAAGCAGTTACACGTGGTGTTGAAGTGGATATGGAAACAGCCTACTTACTGGAAACAGGCTATGCCGCACCTTGCTACGACACCGAGGACAAGCATGAGGCAATGACAGCATTTATAGAAAAACGCAAGCCAAACAAGTATATAAATAGATAAGTGATTTAAAACCAAACCTTGAGGGCTTTTCCCTCAAACACCCACAAGGGTTTCACCCTTGACCCGTTTTAAACCGCATGAACATGCGGTTTATATAAAAGTTTTTGGTCTTGCTTTTTTCAAAAAGCAAGTGGGTTTGGGCAACGCCCAAGGTTTTAAAATTCGTGTAGGCGGAATTCATTTCCGCAGTAACGCAAAAAAGTCAGTATTTTCAAGGCTTTTAAGCCTGATTTGAAAATACTGACTTTTATCATACCCGTAACTACCTCAAGTCGGCTTGCGACTTGAGGTATGGCTTATTTTGCAGGCTTGAAAGAGCTTTTCAGTGCCACAATTCTGTTAAACACTAACTTCTTTTCGCTAGAATCCTTTGTGTCTACGCAGAAATATCCGTTTCTCATAAACTGGAATCTTTCACCTTTTTTTGCACCCTTAACAGATGGCTCAACAAAACACTGGCAAACCTCAAGGCTGTTAGGGTTCATAATCATTTCTCCGCTTGGGTCCTCTGGATTATCCAACATCATGCTGTCATATAATCTTGCCTCTGCCTTAATGGCTGTATCAGCACAAACCCAATGCAATGTTCCTTTAACCTTACGTCCCTCAAAGCCCGAACCACTTTTTGTTTCTGGGTCATAAGTGCAATGTACCTCTGTAACATTACCGTTTTCATCTTTAACAAAATCAACACAGGTAACAAAGTATGCCCCTTTAAGACGAACCTCTTTTCCTGGTGCAAGACGGAAGAATTTTTTAATAGGTTCTTCCATAAAATCTTCTCTTTCAATATATAATTCACGTCCAAAAGGAATTTCTCTTGTTCCCATTGATTCATTTTCAGGATTGTTTTCTACTGTAAGGAACTCAACTTGACCTTCTGGATAGTTGTCTATAATTACTTTAAGTGGATTTAACACTGCCATAACAACCTTTGTTTTTTCTTTAAGGTCGTCACGTATGCAGTAATCCAAAAGTGAGCTGTCCACCTTGCTGTTTGCTTTGGATACACCAATTTTTTCGCAGAAATCACGTATTGCCTCTGGTGTTACACCTCTACGGCGAAGTCCGCTGATGGTAGGCATACGTGGGTCATCCCAACCATCTACCAAATTATCCTCAACTAAGGCACGAAGTTTTCTTTTGCTCATAACTGTGTTGGTAAGCCCAAGCCTTGCAAACTCTATCTGCCTTGGCTTTGCTTTTAAACCGCTGTTCGCAACAACCCAATCATAAAGAGGTCTATGGTCCTCAAACTCCATGGTACAAATTGAATGTGTAATACCCTCAATGGCGTCCTCAAGAGGATGGGCAAAATCGTACATTGGGTAGATACACCATTGGTTTCCTGTTGTGTGGTGAGCTGCATGGGCAATTCGGTAAATAACAGGGTCACGCATATTAATGTTTGGTGATGTCACGTCTATTTTAGCACGAAGAGTTCTTGTTCCGTCAGCAAATTCCCCTGCTTTCATTCTTTCAAAAAGGTCAAGATTTTCCTCAACAGTTCTATCTCTGTATGGGCTGTTTTTTCCTGGCGTGCTTAAAGTACCTCTATATTCACGCATTTGTTCAGCGTTAAGGTCGCAAACAAAAGCCTTTCCTTCTTTGATAAGCTTTACTGCAATATCATAATAGGTATCAAAGTAGCTTGATGCAAAATAAAGTCTATCCCGCCAATCGAAACCTAACCATTTTACGTCTTCTTTAATGCTTTCAACATATTCTGTGTCCTCTTTTGAAGGATTTGTATCATCAAAACGAAGATTGCACTTACCGCCGTACATTTTTGCCAATCCAAAATTAAGGCAAATAGATTTTGCATGACCTATATGAAGGTAGCCGTTTGGTTCTGGCGGAAAGCGTGTGTTCAGCCTGCAAAGCTTGTCTCCTAAATCCGCCTGAATGTAGCTATGTATAAAATTACCTGTTGAACTTAGCTCACTTGTTTCTTCTTTGATATCTTTTTCGTCAGCCATATCAAAAATGCCTCCTCAAATTATTTTCCAATGTCTATCATTGTATAATACTATAATTGCCCATTTTCGTCAATTGTAAACCTATTTATTAGAAACCCTCATGCAGACAAAGTCAAAACTTTGAGGACTTTGCCCTCAAACACCCACAAGGGTTTCACTGGTCAGCACTTTGCGACCCAAAGCTGTCCTGCGGACAGATGGCATGTCTTTGCCATTGCATAATTGACCCATCAAAAACCGCATAAATATGTGGTTTTAATAAAGTTTTTGGTCTTGCTTTTTTCAAAAAGCAAGTGGGTTTGGGCAACGCCCAAGGTCTTTTTCCACGCCCTATTGCATTCCCTCTTTAACCCACCTAGCAAAGTGCTTATCAACTATTTCCACACCACTGTGGTTAAGGTGTGCATCATCTCGGAAATTTTCGTTTGTCAATAAGTTTTCTTCGCTGTTTACTATGTTATAATCCAAATAAGGTATGCCATTTTCTTGGGCAAAATCGCTTACCTTTTGGTTTACCTTGTCGTAATTTTCAATAAAATCCATAGACACATTTGCCACAGGTGCAGTAACAAAAATCAGTTTTGCATCTTTCTCCTTGCAAAGCTCTATTATTTTTTCAACATACTTTTTCTGGGTAGAATTAAATTCCCAATCCTTTCCATTGAAGTATTTAAACTGATTTGTTCTATCGTACTCACTTTGGGGCATTGTGATGCCGCAATACACATATCCCCTGCCTTGGTAATACTCAACTCCATTTGCCTTTTCTGTTTCCTTTTTTGAAACATTGTACTTTTCTTCTAGTTCCTTTTCCATTTTGCTTGCCTCATAGGCAGAAAAATCCTGCTGAAAGCGTATAGCTGGAAGGCTGTATTTCACCTTGTCACCCATTGGAAAAACCTCTTGAATATATTCCTCTTTCAGTTCTTTGTTTTTAAGCACCTCAAATAAACTGTCTGCCTGTTTAGGTTCAAATTCATCATCCAAAACATCCCAGTATATCTCCATTACAACAGTTTTTGGTGTTTGGTAATTGAAAACTTCCCGAAGGAGGTAGAAACTAGTATCTGGGTGCTGAGATGGTGTACCCAACTGCCAACTGCTGGTGTTTAGGTAGCCGTCAATAATTTCTGGGTCAAAGGTGCAATAGCTGTGTGATGAGCCTATAAACACTGTATCCAATGTATCTTTTGGCTGTTCATAAAACTCCTCCATACGCTGTTTGGTAAAGGCGTTTATGGTGTTTTCTTTTGCCGCAAGGCTATAACTTCGCCCTACAGAAGAAAAAACAATATATATTACAGCCAAAAACACTGCTGTTTTTGCAACCAGACCTATTAGTTTAAAACTGGAAATAGATGAATGATCCTGCATTATAAAATACCCCCGTACATAGTATTAAAACCGCTATTAGTACATAGAAAAAAATACGAGAAACCACATTGTGCCTCATAAGTGTTTGGTGTATATCCTCTCCGCCAAAAAGCTCTGCGGCAATAAGTACACCCAAAGCAATTAAAACCATTTGCAGTTCATATAAATTAAGACCAATGTCAGTAACCGTCTGGTACAAATATTGTGGTGTTGTCCAAATCCTAAAATCCCAAAGTAAATGCTTCATAATATATACTGCATCACCAATTGAATTTGCCCTAAACAATA
>JAQVIB010000057.1 GCA_028695945.1 Lachnospiraceae bacterium | reverse complement strand
TAAATTATGGGCAATGCTTTTTAAATTTATTTCATTACATTTTTCATTGAGTAAAAGCCTGCAGGTTTGCCAGCCAAGTATTTTGCGGCTTTAACAGCACCCACAGCAAATATTTCTTTGCTCATTGCAAGGTGACTTATAGTAACAATCTCATCTTTCCCTGCGAACACTACATCATGCTCGCCTGAAATTGTGCCACCACGAAGGGCATGTATACCTATCTCATGTCTTTGACGTTTTTCCCTTACATGTGAACGGTCATAAACATAATGCATTTTGTTGTCAAGTGCCTCATTAATGGAGTCTGCAATGGCAAGAGCAGTACCGCTTGGTGCATCAATTTTTTGATTATGATGTTTTTCAACAATTTCAATATCAAAGCCAGAGTCAAAAAGAACATCAGCTGCTTTTTGTACAAGAGAGAGAATTAAGTTTACACCAACTGACATATTTGCACTTTTAAGTACAGCAACATCAGCAGATACAGACTTAACTTCTTCGTCAAGTTCAGCAGAAAAGCCTGTTGTGCAAAGAACCACAGGAATTTGCTTAGCTTTTGAAAATGCCAAAAGACTAGGAACGGCTGATGCAATAGAAAAATCAATAATTACATCCGCAGCCACATCGCACTGTTCGGGTGTTGCAAATACAGGATAATTTGCCTGAGGAGTGCTTGGGTCTATGCCAGCTACTATCTTGCATTGGTCGTCGTCAGCTACAATGCTTTCAACCACTTTGCCCATTTTACCACCACAACCGTGAAGAATAATTTTTGTCATAAGTTTTATACCTTTCTTTTGTAAGCATATTATATTTCTGCATTAGTTGCATTAAATATATTTTTTGCAAGTTACATGAAATTTTATGTATCTTATTTAATTAAGTTATGTTTTCTCATTGCGGATTTAAGTTTTTCAAGGTTTGCATCTTCCATAGGGAAAAGAGGTGCAACTGTTGGCCCCGCATTGAAGCCCATAAGGTTTACTGCAGTCTTAACAGGCACAGGGTTAACCTCTATAAAAAGTGTGTTTGCAATTATAAGGGTGTCAAGGAAAAGCTGACGACTACCTGCAATATCTCCATCAAAGAATTTTTGGCAGACTTCATGAGTTGCTTTTGGCATTATGTTTGCAAGTACGGATATAACACCTTTTGCACCTATGGCAAGCATAGGAAGCGTCTGGTCGTCATTGCCAGAGTAAATATCAAAATTAGGTCCGCAAAGTTCTGCAATTTGGGCAACCTGAGATAGGTCGCCGCTTGCTTCTTTAACAGCAACAATGTTTTTAATTTTTGAAAGGGCAAGCACTGTGCTAGGTGCAATATTAACACCAGTACGTGAAGCCACACTATAAAGGATGATAGGGATATTTACGCTTTCAGCAATAGCAGTGTAGTGTTGTATAAGCCCTTTTTGAGTTGTTTTGTTGTAGTATGGTGTAACAATAAGAAGACCATCGGCACCCTGTGCCTCGGCACCTTGTGCAAGCTCAATTGCGTGGCTTGTTACGTTACTACCAGCACCTGCAATTACAGGTACACGTTTATTTACTACATCAACAGTAAATTTGATTACTTTAAACTGGTCTTCGTCACTAAGTACAGAAACCTCGCCAGTTGTACCAGCAATAACGATACCATCTGTACCGTTTGCAATCTGAAACTCTATAAGCTGTTTCAATGTATCGTAGTTTACTGTTTTATCCTCATTAAATGGTGTTACAATAGCTACTGCTGAACCTGTGAAAATAGACATATTAATCTCCCCTCTGATTATAAAACCTTTTATTTTCTATTGCATGGCTGAAATTAGCAATTCAGCAATCTGTACTGCATTTATTGCCGCACCTTTACGGATATTGTCTGCTACAACCCAAATGTTAACGCCATTGTCAACGCTTTCATCACGACGTATTCTGCCGATAAATACTTCGTCCTTGCCAGCAGAATTAAGGGCAAGTGGATATACATTGTTTTTAACATCGTCTTCAATTACAAGACCTGGTGCTGATGAAAGGGTTGCTACAAGCTCTTTCATATCAAAGCTTTTTTCAAACTCAACATTAATAGATTCGCTGTGGCTGTTAAAAACAGGAACACGAACAGTTGTTGCAGTAACCTTCATTCCTTCGTTGTGTAAAATCTTTCTTGTTTCCCAAATCATTTTCATTTCTTCCTTTGTGTATCCGTTTTCTAAAAACACATCTATGTGTGGAATACAGTTGTTTGCAATTTGGTGAGGGAATTTCTTTGGTGTTTCACCTTTTAATCCATCTTCAAGGTCTTTCCAGCCAGCAACACCTGCACCAGAAACAGCTTGGTAAGTAGAGTATACAACTCTTTTAATTTTATACTTATCATCGAGTGGTTTTAACGCAACCATGGCTTGAATTGTTGAACAGTTGGGGTTGGCAATAATACCCTTGTTCCATTTAATGTCTTCTGGATTTACTTCAGGAACTACAAGAGGAACTGTAGGGTCCATTCTCCACTGTGCAGAGTTATCTACAACTACACAGCCGTGAGCAGCAGCTATTGGTGCAAATTTTGCACTTGTGCCACCACCAGCAGAAAAAAGAGCAATGTCAATAGGTTTGTCAAATGAATTTTCCGTAAGCTCCTCAACTGTGTACTCTTTACCCATAAATGTAAGCTTTTGACCTGCAGAACGTGCAGAAGCCATTACATAAAAGTTTTCAATAGGAAGATTTCTTTCCTCAAGAACTTTAAGAAAAGTTCTTCCAACCATACCTGTTGCGACTACTACGGCTAAGTTTACTTTCTTCATAAATATATCACTCCTGTTTTAAAATTATATAGCTTAAATATAGCTTATTATATTGTTAGTTTTTGATGGTACGAAAAAACCGGTGCAAGCACCGGCTAAATTTAACAAAATAGGAACAGCTCAAAAATGCAAAGAGACTGTAATTTATGTTGATAAACTTAGTAGCGCTCCATCAAAAAACATTGATGACAGTCATTAGGCTATTAACCATAACAACCAGACCGAAAGTTTCAGGGACTTTTCAAATCTTCGGCACCGTTCCCTTTTAATATATGTCTATTGCACCTGCTTGCATCCATATATTTACTGATGAAAAATGCACCTCTACCTATACAAATAATAGTATCACTAAAATTATACAGTGTCAAACCATTTGATAAAATATTTTAGTGTTTAAAGTTAAAAAGGCATAAAATATCTTTATTAAGGCAATTTTATATATATGTTAAAATGAAAGTTATAAAAGGAGGCAATTAATATGAGTAAAAATGAAGATGTCTTAAATATGCTTACAGAAGAAGATAAAGCAAAATATGAGATTGCCCAGGAACTTGGGCTTTTAGATAAGGTAAGAGCAAACGGATGGAAGAGCCTTACAGCTAAAGAAAGCGGGAAAATAGGCGGAATTATAGCTTCCCGAAAAAGTAAAAAAGAAAGAAATAAAAATAGTGAAAAAGTTGTTGACAAATGAAGCTAGAGAGTGTATTATATTAAATGTTCGCAGCACAAAGTTGCTGTGTGGCGGAAATGTGGAGAGGTGTCCGAGTGGTTTAAGGAGCTGGTCTTGAAACCCAGTGACTCCGCAAGGGGCCGTGGGTTCGAATCCCACCCTCTCCGCCATTTTTTTTATTGGTAGAGCCTTGAGGAGAAGTACCCAAGTGGTTGAAGGGGTTCGCCTGGAAAGCGGATAGGTCGTTAATAGCGGCGCATGGGTTCAAATCCCATCTTCTCCGTTTATTTGTTTAAACGGCTTACTTTAAGTACATAGTATAGACGCTGAAGTATTTTCTTATAGTTCGGCGAAATAAGAATTGTAGGATTCTAATTTAATATTGTAGGGGTATAGTTCAGTTGGTAGAACGTTGGTCTCCAAAACCAAATGTCGAGGGTTCGAGTCCTTCTGCCCCTGTTAGTTGAAAAGTCGCTAGAATCCAGTGTTTATAAGGGTTTGGCGGCTTTTTTCTTTTGGTTTTGAAGTGTCGAAAAGTGGAAGAAAGTGGTAAAAAAATGACCAAAGCTGTAGGCAAACTGTTGCAGAAGTGTTGCAGAAATGTAGTCAATAATTCTTCAAAAAGTCGTTCAATTTCTCTGTGTCGGTCTGTTCTCTTTTGGTGCTGATGTGAGTGTAAATCTCTATTGTTGTCTTATAATCAGCATGACCCAATATTTTTTGTGCCGACTTGGAACTTATTTCTGCATCAAACAAAATTGTTGCAAATGCGTGCCTTAATTGATGTGGTGTGATAGTTACTCCACTATCCTTGCAGTAATGCTCCCACGCTCTTCTTAGAGCCTGTTCAGTCATCATTTTATCTTTTCCAAACAAATATATTCCTCTGTCCTTTTCCTTTTCTAAAACTTCCCTTAAAGGTATAAGCAACGGCACTGTTCTTGTTCCACTTTCAGTTTTTGTGCTTTTTAATTCTGGCTTGTTATTCTTAAAAAATATAGCCTTATCCACGTTTATAATATTATTTTTAAAGTCTATATTTTTCCATTCAATTACCAAGGCTTTACCACGTCTTAAGCCAGTGTAAAGCAGAAAATATGCAAATAATCCAAAGTGACAATTTAAACCATTTTTAACCCTATTTATCTGGTCCTGTTCAGGTAATGCTCTTTTGGCTTTCTTTAAACCTTTTGAAATTTTCACCAGTTCACAAGGGTTGGTATCAATATATCCCTCACACATAGCATAAACCATAATCATATTCAACACATTCATTCGTGTTCGCACCGTTCTCTGTGCGTAGTCCTGTTTGCCCATTCGTTGAAGCATTCTTGAAATATCCAAATGACCTATTTCTTTTATATCGGTTTGGGCAAATTCAGTTGTAATTCCTTTAATATGAGTTTGATATCCAAGCCACGTCTTATAGGTTACTTCGTTTTCATGTATTTCTTCCCATTCCTCGATAACCTTTTTAGCCTTTATTATAGGGTGCTCTAATTCAAATAAGTATGCATCTCTTTTCTTTTCTGCGTCTCTTACTGTGTCTGCATAAAAAAATTTACGCTTTCCATTAATTGTTGCCGAAGCACAGGGACGTTTTGGTTCTTTTCTTTTCACCATAAAAAATGACCTCCTTTTTATTTTGGGTATAGAAATAAAGGCGGTCTTGTGGTATAATCTGCTTGTTCAGGGCGTGTTATACTTTGTATGACCGCTATATACTAAGTCCTTCCTGTTAGAGCAGGAGGGGCTTTTTATTATAATTTATATGTTGCCACTCTAGTATTTGCCGTATTTAGGTGGGTTTTTATATTTTGTCTACTAAATCTTTGACGAATTTCAAATCTTTAGCAGAAATTTTTTCTGATGGATCGAAATTAATGTGAAACCCTGGTATTTTAAGCAATTCCTTAAATATTTCTTCTGCTTCGGTGTCTTCAAACTGCAATTCCTTATAGTCTTCCATATTCCCCTCCTAAATCCGTTAGGTATTCCCAGTACCTAGCGGTTTTTCTATTATCTAAATCTTAATTCCATTATTCTATAATCCAATCCGTAAATTGAACCAATTTGGTCTATTGTAAGGTCTCTAAATTCAATTAAATCTTCATTACTAATAAACAAGTGAACAGCAAAGCGGTTTGCTTCATTTTCAAGCTTGCTTACACAGAAAAAGGTACTACCCCTTAGAAAAGGAGTGTTTTCCTTTGGGTGCAACAAAGCGTGTCCAAGTTCATGTGCAGCAGTAAAAAGCTGTTTTTCCTCTGGAATGTCTGAATTTATATGAATTTGTCTTTCTCTTAGTACCGTTGTAAAGTATCCATTAATATCCCCTAAAGCTCAAAAATGACTTTAATATTCATTTCTTTTGCAATCCTAAATGGATTTCTTGAATTGTATTTTTTAACTATTTTCTCTACATCCATTCCTGTCAAAACCCCTCCTTAGGAGCCACCGAAACCATTCTTAAAAAAAGGATTTATTTTCTGTATTTTTTTGGAGTGTATTTCTTTTTTGCTGTAATTTTTGCCATTTTCACACTGTTCTCCAAGGAAGCTCTAAGTAATTCCATGGTTTCATCGTTCATTGGCGCACCATCGAACATAAGAGCTTCTCCACTATTTAATTGAGACAGAATATCATCCACTTTTTTTATAATATCTCGTTCGTCCTTTGGTGTTAACTTTGGGTCAAAAATCTTTTTCGGTTCACTTCCTATAACTAGATAATCTACAGTTACCCCGAAGTAGTCGGCAATTTTTTTTAAGGTATCAGTCTTTGGTGTAATCTTTCCAAGTTTCCAATCAGATAGCGTAGATTGAGATACTCCAATTTCTTTAGAGACCTTGTAAGGGGTTAGACCATATTTTTGTAGTAATTGATTAAAAATCTCATACATGATTTGTCCACCTTTCATAAAAATGAGACAATACTAAATAAATACGTAACAACGCGTTGACTATTCTATATAAACGTAGCACAGTATGAGTATACAAAGTAAACGCGTAGTAAATGTTGAAAAATGCTTGTATGCTATGTAAATGCTTATTACTTCTTTTAGCAAAACAAGTGTATCACATTCACGTAGTATTCGCAATAGGAGAATGGTGAAGGAGTGACATTTGTGTACAAAAAATACGAAGCGCTTTTGTTAAAATGTAATAAATCATCGTACATGGCGAGGAAAAGATATTAAAAGCAATAGACAGATTGAACGAGGCTGTATTGTCGGCTAATTATTATTATGAGTTCAGATGGAATTTATATAAATTCTTAAAGCAGTCCAACGGCATACCGAATCGGCTTGACGATGGACAACTTTGGAATGACTACAACAGCAGGGGTAAATGTGAGAATAAAAAGCCTACCCCAAAGAAGAATGGATTTAACAGCTACGAACAACGCAATTATGATTATGATGCATTAGAAAAACTTGAAAGACAGCGTAACTGTAATGATTTCGATCCTAACGAATTTGAAAAGTTGAGTGATTGCGTAGGGAGGGTTATTGATGAAATTTATTAAGGACGGAGTATTGTACTTATCTGGAGATGATGCGGAATCTGCATTTTATGAAACTTTTTCAAACATAGGAAGATTTCGCAGGCAGGGAATGTCATTTGAGTTAACAAGAGAAATTAATCCAGAAGCACGAGTAACTACAAACGAAAAATACTGCTACCCTGTTGAAAAATGCAGACGGTGGTTTGCAGGGGAGGTAGTTAGATAAAAATACAGATAGTTATTAAATAATTTTCCACTTATGTTCTGACACAAAATACCTTAATTTTATTAGTTTGTTTGTTCCAAACACATTAATAATACAATCATAGTCCATATAGACGGTATCGTTAGATGCTCGCCCCTGGTAGCTAAATTGTGATTGCAAAGTTTGTTTTGGAAGTTTGTATTGCTTTATAGCAAAAACTTGAGTAAAGCCATCTTCGTCAACAACTTTAATTTTTATAGGTGCAATAGAGCCATCAATTTTGAAATGGCATATTACTTCTGCATCTTTTGAATTGTTCATAAAATCACCGCCCAATATAATAATAACAGAATATATGTTCGGGGTATAGAGAGAAAAGTTTCCAGAGGACAGGGAGTGGGAAATTACATTTATTTTCAAAAGCCAGAAATGGTTAATTTAGATAGTCGGTTGTATAAGCAAGCAGAGAATAGTGTTAATGTAATATTAGAAATTGCAAAAAGGTTGCCAGTGCAATAAAAAAGGAGCCGAAGCCCCTTAATCATCCCCACGAAGTAAGTTTTCGGCGTAATCCTTTAGGCTCTCGAATGAGTTAACACCATTGGCACGAGTGCTGATTTGATCTCGGACGTAATCAGGGAGTTTGTCATAATATTGTTTGGCATTTAAATCGCTTTTAAAAAGTTCGTACATATCTGAGTACTTTTGCATTATAGCACCTCTTGTTTTATAGGTCCTGCAGGTCGGCAGCAGGCATGTTATTTTCGATGTTATCCCTTGCAAGGTCTGTGTCAAGTACAGGGTAGGATTTAGAAATAGGAAGTTCTATTTCTCCATCCATTACAGGTTGTTTTATATCTTCATCCATATTATTCACCTCGGATTAATGATACCCAAAATTGAGGGGATTATGTGCATGAACGATACAATTAAGATAAGTTATACCTGAAAAACGAGTATAAAAATAAGCGGGTGATGAGAATCGAACTCACGTGTTCAGCTTGGAAGGCTGACGTTCTACCATTGAACTACACCCGCACGTAGGTATTAGTATAACTAATTTATGGAAAATGTCAAGCTTCACTTTATATGATGGTTTAAAATACTGGAAGAAGTGGCACTTGAAAAAGATAAGAAAAAAGGAGCTTTCGCCCCTCACATACAAATTTATTATATCAAATTTAAAAACTATAATCAAGGAGGCGAAGGCGTGAATATTGATTTAGAGGATATAGAAAGAAAAATAGTATCTTAAGAAAGGCGGAGGGGAGCGGAATATAAATGCCCCAAATGATGACCTAAAGCATATACAGAAAAAACTAGCAACTGTTTTATGGAAATACGAAAAAAGTACATTTGATGATAAGTACAAATATCCACAAATATCCCATGCTTTTGAGAAAAATAAAAGTATCATTACAAATGCCAAAGTACATAGGAATAAACGGTTTGTGTTGAATATTGATTTAGAAAATTTTTTTGATAGTTTTCATTTTGGGCGTGTTAGTGGATTTTTCGAGAAGAATAGGAAATTTAAACTGCCACATGAAGTGGCAATTGTAATTGCTCAGTTGACTTGTTATAAAGGATGTCTACCACAGGGAGCCCCAAGTTCTCCGATAATTACTAATTTAATTTGTCAGATACTTGATATGAGGTTGTTAAAAATAGCAAAGAAATATAAATTGGATTATACGAGGTATGCTGATGATTTAACTTTTTCAACTAATAACAAGTGTTTTTTAGAAAAACAGTCAGATTTTTATATGGAAGTATCGAAAGAAATTAACAATGCAGGATTTAAGATTAACGATAAAAAAACAAGACTTCAATTTAAAGATTCTAAACAAGAAGTAACAGGATTGGTAGTTAATAAGAAAATAGGCGTTGACAGAACTTATTGTAAAAAAACCAGAGCAATGGCACATAACCTTTATAAGCAAGGCAATTTTAAAATAAATGATAATGACGGAAATATCAAACAATTAGAGGGTAGATTTACTTTTATTAACCAATTAGATTTTTATAATAATCAACTGGATAAAACTAAGAATCACACATTTAGGATTTTGAATGGAAGGAAAAAACAATATCATAAATTTCCTTTTTATAAATATTTTTTTTGTAACGACAAATTGCTCATTGTAACAGAGGGTAAAACTGACATTGTTTATTTAAAAGCAGCATTAAAAAATTTTTATGTTGAATATCCAAGTTTGATTGAAAAAAAGGCTGATGGAAATTTTAACTTTAAAATAACTTTCTTAAGAAAATCAAAGAGATTAAATTATTTCTTTGGGGTTGGTATGGATGGAGCAGATGCAATGAAAAATATATTTAATTATTTTTCTTCACAAAAGAGGGACGAAAAGACCTACCCAAATTTTTTTCAGTATATTAATAAAATTTGTGAATGTAAGCCTAAAAGTCCAGTAATTCTTGTTTTTGACAATGAACTTTGTAATGATAAAAAGCCTTTAAGTAATTTTGTTAAATATGTGAAACTAGCAAATGCAAATAAGAAAGTTTTTGAAGAACAATTAAGCATTAAGTTAATTGATAATGGAAACATATTTCTTATAACAAATCCTTTGGTGAATGGGAAAAGTGAATGTGAAATCGAGGATTTATTTAATATCGAAACTTTAGAGCATAAAATAAACGGAAAAACTTTTTCGCGTAAGGATGGATATGATACGGAAAAACATTATGGGAAAGATATTTTTTCTAAATATATTTCTAAAAATTATAAATACATAGACTTTAGTGGATTTAAAATAGTGTTAGATAACATAAATAGAATAAAAGAAACGTATTGAATGAAGTCAATAATAATTTATAAGAATAGTTTAAGCATGTACATAAAAGTATAATTGTATGTAATAACCCCTTCCTAGGGGTTTATTTTTTTGGTAGTGAGTTAATGAAAGTTGTTGAACCGATACGCAGTATGGAGTTGGTTTTAGATATTGCCGACTATCTTCTGGAGAAAAGCTGTCAATGACGTTTTGATTTTGTATAAAAAAGGCGTTTATATTTTGCTGGTTTTTGGCAAAAATTTATTCCTGTTTTTCAAACAACGTATTTATTATATTCTTACTTTTCATCATCTCCTTACGTT
>JAQVIB010000056.1 GCA_028695945.1 Lachnospiraceae bacterium | reverse complement strand
GGATTTTATTATGTAGACACCAAAAACGGTGTCTACGAATGCCGTGCCCGTGGAAAGTTCCGCAAAGAAAAGGTTACGCCACTAGTTGGAGATTTTGTTGAAATATCAATTATTGATGATGTTAATAAAAAAGGTAGTTTGGATGTAATTTTGCCAAGAAAAAACGAACTGATACGGCCTAGGGTTGCTAATGTTGAACAGGCTGTTATTGTATTTGCGGCACAAAGTCCAACTATAAATTTAGATTTATTGGATAGGTTTATTATACTTGTTGAGCAGCAACATTTAGATGTTTTAATTTGCATTAACAAGATAGACCTTGATGTAAAACAAGAGTATAAAAGTATTGTTGAAACTTACCGTGAAGCAGGTTTCAGAGTTGTGCCTATTTCTACGTATGATGGCACTAATGTTGATTTGCTTAAAGAGGAATTAAAAGGTCGCATTTCGGTGTTTGCAGGCCCGTCAGGTGTGGGTAAAAGCAGTATTATTAATTCAATTAATGATAAGCTTAACCTTAGCACAGGGACACTTAGTGCCAAAATTGAACGTGGAAAGCACACAACACGCCATGCAGAACTTATGCAGTTGTTTGAAGATAGCTTTATTGTAGATTCGCCAGGGTTTACTTCTTTATTTTTTGAACATATTCACTCAACTGATTTGCAGTATTATTTCAGGGAATTTGAGCCATATTTAAATAACTGCCGATTTACCGGTTGTAGTCACGTTAAAGAAATTGATTGTGCAGTAAAAGAGCAGGTGGGTAAAACTATAAGCCAAATTCGCTATGATAGATATATAACAATTTACAACGAGCTAAAAGACAACGAAGAGAGGAAGAAATAAAATGATTATTTTAGCACCATCGCTGCTTTCTGCAGATTTTTCTAAGCTTACAGAGGAAATTAAAAATATAGAAGAGGCAGGGGCAAAGTACCTTCATCTTGATGTTATGGATGGTCATTTCGTGCCAAATATAACTTTCGGTGCACCTGTTGTAAA
Source organism: Lachnospiraceae bacterium (assembly GCA_028695945.1). Taxonomy (GTDB): domain Bacteria; phylum Bacillota; class Clostridia; order Lachnospirales; family Anaerotignaceae; genus UBA8514. The sequence continues at coordinate 9,291 of JAQVIB010000056.1, read as the reverse complement.
ATGCATAAGACCTGTATCTAAAATGGTTTTTGACGTTCATCTTATGATCGAAAATCCAGAAAAATACTTAGAGGATTTTGCAAAAGCAGGAGCTGACATACTTAATGTACATGCTGAAACGGTTGACGACCTTAAAGCAGTTGTAAAAACCATACATGGATTAGGCTGTAAGGCTGGTGTTACAATTAAGCCAGACACACCCCTTAGTGCAATTGAAGGAGTACTTGAAGACGTTGAAATGGTACTTATAATGACGGTTTATCCCGGTTTTAGCGGTCAGAAATTAATACCAGAAGCATTGGCAAAAATTCCCGTTCTTAACAAAATTAAAAAAGATAAAGGTCTTAGTTTTGATATTCAGATTGATGGTGGCGTTGCCATTAATAATTTAAGGGAAGTTTTAGATACGGGTGCAAATATAATTGTTGCTGGTTCAGCTGTATTTAGTGCAGAAAATCCTGCACAGGCTGCCAAGGAATTTCTTGCAGTATTTAAGGAGTATGAATAGTAAATGAAAGCTGTAATTTTCGGTGGAGCAAATATAAATGACTATAGTTTTTGTGAAAAATACGCAAAGGATAGTATTGTTGTATGCTGTGACAGAGGTATGCACCATGCTTTTAAGTTGGGTATCATTCCTGATGTAATAGTAGGGGATTTCGACTCTGCTGATAGCAGTATTATCAACTATTTTAAAAGTAAAAACGTTCCTTTTAAAGCATATCCAACCCATAAAGATGAAACGGATATAGAACTTGGATTGGATGCAGCGATGGAAATGGGCGTTACAGACATTACTATAATTGGTGGAATAGGAAGCCGAATGGACCATACACTTGCCAATTGTCATTTGCTTTTATATTTGCATAAAAAAGGTATAAATGCACGTATAGTTAATGAAAACAATGAAATTGTAGTCATAGATAGAAAGGCTGAAATTTCAGGAAAGGCAGGAGATTTGGTTTCGCTTATTCCGTTAAGCATGGAGGTGCGTGGTATTACAACTAAAGGGTTGGAGTACCCGCTTCACAATGCGGTGCTTACAATAGATGACAGACTTATTGCTGTAAGCAATGTTATGTTAGGCAATATGGCAGAGGTAACCATTGAAGAAGGATATTTATTTGTAATGAGATGCAGAGATTAAAAATTAGCGGTGTTCCTAATTAAGGAATACCGTTTTTTAGTATTATGGAACAAGAAATAGAATAAGATATATAAGGCGTAAAGGAGGCGAGGGAATGGAGAAAAAAATATTAGGTACAATACTGTGTTCTATGTGGTTTGGAATGTTGTTTGTTATTTTTTTGCCGTGGTGGGGTTTTATTGCCGCTACAATTATGGTGATAGCAGGTGGCCTCCTTCTGTTTGGAAGATGGTGCTAAGGAAATTTTCAATAAAAAAAACTCCCAACGTAGCTGTTGAGAGCTGATTTTATTATATAGCGCGAGTAACTTTACCAGAGCGCATACATCTTGTGCAAATGTAAATTGATTTCACTGTACCATTGTCAATGATTTTAACTTTCTTTACATTAGGTTTCCAAGTTTTGTTAGCACGCCTACTAACCTGGCTACGGTTAATGCTAATTCTATGTCCTGTACGCTGATTTTTTTCACAAATCTCACATTTTGCCATTACCTTGCACCTCCTTAACTTCTTTCATGCCACAACAAAAGTATTCTAACAGATATAACATTATATTGCAAGCAAAAAAGTAAATTTATTTAATATTTTTAATTTTCGTGGTAAAATACAAATAATCAACATCAAATTTAGTTAATTAAAAATTTTACTTTTAAAATATGGTGGTTTAGTGGTATAATATACAAAAATATTGATAAAGTGGGAGGGTGTGCATATGTCAGCTAAACTTGAAAACGCGTTAGGTGTTATTACAATAGACAATGAGGTTATAGCAAAAATCGCAGGTGTTACCGCGATGGAGTGCTATGGTATTGTAGGCATGGCTGCCAAAAATGTCAAGGATGACCTTTTTCAGCTGCTTAAAGTGGAAAGCCTCACAAAGGGAATAAAGGTTTCAGTTGAAGAAAATAAAATTTTTATTGATTTCCATATAATAGTTGAATACGGAACCAATATATCTGCCATTGCAGATAACATTATTAGTACCGTTAAGTATAAGCTTGAGAAAGCACTGGAGCTTGAAGTAGAACAAATAAACATATTTGTTGAAGGCGTCAGAGTGGATAGTTAAGGAGGAACAACAGTTGGGTTTAAATAGCATAAATGGGCTGCAGCTAAAAAAAATGGTGATTGCCGGAGCAAATGAGCTTAACGACAATAGGCAGCTTGTGGATTCATTAAACGTTTTTCCTGTACCTGACGGAGATACAGGAACAAATATGTCACTTACTGCTTTGGCGGCGGCAAGAGAGTGCGAAAAAGACAATTCTTTAAGCATTGCAGAGGTTTCTAAAACCGCAGCAAGTGGTTCACTTCGTGGTGCAAGGGGAAATTCAGGTGTAATATTAAGCCAGCTATTCAGAGGATTTTCCAAAGGATTAGAGGGTTTAGAGGAAGCTGGCACATTAGAACTTGCTTCTGCATGCCGAAAAGGGGTTGAAACTGCGTACAAGGCTGTTATGAAACCTAAAGAGGGAACAATACTTACAGTTGCTCGTGCATGTGCTGATGCTGCTGAAAAATATGCAGTTGAAGTAGAAGATATTGAAGTTTTTTTAAGCAAGATAATTGAAGAAGGTAATGAAATGCTTTTAAAAACAAAGGATATGTTACCTGTACTTAAGCAGGCAGATGTTGTAGATGCTGGTGGAAAGGGTTTACTTTGCATTCTTGTTGGTGCGTTTAAAAGCATTAATACTTCAGGTGAAATAAAGTTGAATGACAACACTCAAACACCGATGGTAGATTTTTCGGCACTTACATCAGTAGATAATTCCGAAATTACTTTTGGATATTGTACTGAATTTTTTGTTTTACAAAAAAATGTTCCAGATGAGACTGTAAATGAATTAAAAACTTATCTTACATCCATAGGAGATTCCCTTGTAGTAGTTGCAGATGAAGAAATGATTAAGGTACATGTGCATACTGACCATCCAGGTAGGGCAATTGAAAAAGCACTGACAATAGGTGCGTTAAATGGTCTTAAAATTGACAATATGCGTATACAGCATACAAATAAAATAGATTTTACAGCAACAAACAAAGAGGCTACTATTAAGGCCACTGAAAAAAAAGGTACAGGCTTTATTTCAATTTCTATGGGCAGTGGACTTTCGGAAATATTCAAAAACCTTGGTGTTGATGAAATTATTGAAGGTGGACAAACAATGAATCCTAGCACAGAAGATATTTTGAATGCTATTGAAAAGGTTGATGCAGAAAATATTATTGTGTTGCCTAACAATAAAAATATTATTCTTGCAGCAGAGCAGGCAGCCAAACTAACAAGCCACAAAAATATTTTTGTTCTTCCAAGTACAACTGTACCTGAGGGAATTGCGGCTATGATTAATTACGATGCAACAGAAGATATTGATACTTCCTTTGAAATTATGAAAGAAAGTATGGGTCTTGTTAAAACATGTTCAGTTACTTATGCTGTAAGAGATACTTCATTTGGGGCAATAAAAATAGCCCAAGGTGATATTTTAGGTATGCTGGGCGGCGAAATTCAGGTTGTTGCAAAAGATATTGCAGAAGGAACAAAAGAGCTTGTTACAAAAGCTGTAAGCGATGACAGCGAAGTAATAAGTGTGTATTATGGAGCAGATGTAGATAAAGAAAATGCGGGAAAAATGGTGGATTATTTAAAAGAAGCTTATCCACATTGCGAGGTAGAGCTTCACTTGGGAAATCAGCCACTTTACTATTATATAATTTCTGTAGAATAAATGTTTCAATATCAGGGAGATTGTTATCTCCCTTTTTTTAATATGCAGAGGTGATAAAATGCAGCTAGGCAGTTCTGTTTCAGAGGTACACAACATTGGGAAACAACGACTTTTATACCTAAATAATATGGGTATTTTTACTGTTGAGGACCTTATTGAACATTTTCCAAGAGAATATGATGACAGAAGTGATATTAAAACCATTTCTGACCTTGTGCCAAATGAGGTAAATACTTTTATTGGCTCATTAAATGGTAATGCAGACACCATTAGAATAAAAAATATGGTACTAACAAGAGCAAAAATTACTGACGACACGGCAACGGTTAATGCTGTTTGGTATAATCAGCCTTACTTAAAAAACACTTTTAAAGATGGACAGAGGTATATTTTTACTGGCAAGTATCAGCATAGCTATGGGAAAAAAGAAGTAGTATCACCAGAATACGAGGCTTTGGATAAGGGTGAGCTATTAAGTGGTGGCAGAATTATACCTGTTTATAACACTACCAAAGGCATAAGCCAAAAGATTTTTCGTTCTATTATTAAAGACACCCTTGAAAAAAGCAAAAATCAGTTAGTAGATTTTATACCTAAATGCATACGTATGGAAAATAAGTTGTGTGATAGAAATTTTGCAGTACAAAACATACATTTTCCTGAAGATGACAATAGTTTTTTTACTGCAAGAAGAAGATTGGTTTTTGAGGAACTGTTTGTACTTCAAACTGCATTATTAAAAATGAAAACAGCTGTAAAAGAAGGAAAATCAGGTATAATAATAAAGAATGAAAAAGCTGAAAAAGAAATTTCCATGTCAATAGGTTTTGAACTTACAAAAGCACAAAAAAAAGTGAAAGAGGAAATAAAAGCAGATTTTGTTTCGGGAAAGGTTATGAACAGGCTGGTTCAAGGGGATGTAGGCAGTGGTAAAACTGCGGTTGCCATGATAACATCATTTATAGCAATAAAAGAGGGATTTCAAGCTGCACTTATGGCACCTACGGAAGTTTTGGCAAAACAGCATTACTATAGTTTTAAAGATGTTTTTGAGCAATTTGGCGTTAATGTTGTTTATCTTTCGGGAGCTATGAAAAAAAAGGAGAAAACTGACGCTCTTAGGGCAGTTGAAGACGGAAGTGCTGAAATGGTTATTGGCACACATGCAGTAATTCAAAAGGGTGTTACATTTAAAAATCTTGGTTTTGTTGTTACAGACGAGCAACATCGTTTTGGTGTAAATCAGCGAATACTGCTTTCCCAAAAGGGCAATAATCCTCATGTGCTAGTAATGACTGCAACACCTATACCCCGTACACTGGCACTTATTTTATATGGAGATTTGGACATATCTATAATAGATGAACTTCCGCCAGGGCGTCAGGAAATTGATACAAGGGCAGTAAATACATCTTATCGCCCACGAATATACTCTTTTATTAAAAAAGAAATAGATAAGGGCAGGCAGGCATATGTGGTTTGTCCATCTATAGAAGAAAGCGAAAAACGTGAAACAGAGGCTGTTATTGAGTATGCTGAAAAACTTATGGACTATTATTTTAAAGATTACAAAGTAGCGGTGCTTTATGGAAAGATGAAAAATGATGAAAAGCAGTCAGTAATGGAAGATTTTGCAAACGGGAATATAGATGTGCTAGTTTCAACTACAGTAATTGAGGTTGGTGTTAACGTACCAAACGCAACTATAATGCTAATAGAAAACGCAGAAATGTTTGGACTTTCTCAACTTCATCAGCTTAGAGGACGTGTTGGCCGTGGAAGTGAGCAAAGCTATTGCATACTTGTTTCAGATTCAAAAAATAAGGTAACAATTGAAAGAATGAAGGTTATGCAAAAAACTAGGGACGGTTTTGTTATTTCGGAAACGGATTTGCGTTTGCGTGGTCCTGGCGAATTTTTCGGGACAAAGCAACATGGGTTACCTATGCTTAAAATAGCAAATTTATATAAGGATATAGACATTCTTAAAGAAGCACAGACTGCGGCTGCAAAGATTATTGAACAAGATAGTAATCTTGAACAACAAGATAATAACTTATTAAATGAGAAAACAAATAGGTTTTTTCAGAATAGAGATATTGGAATATAATACTAATAAAGTTAAAATATTATGCAAAATTTTCTTAATAAAGCAAATTTTTATTGTTTTTTAAAGTGCATTTTGCTATAATAAAAAAGTATATATGCCAGCACAAAGAAAAAAATAAAATTTTTGTTGAATTTTAGGAGGAAACTTGTATGCGGGTTATTTCCGGTAAAGCGAGGGGACATAAACTTGCGGCCCCAGAGGGGTTGGATACAAGACCAACTACAGATAGAATAAAAGAAACGTTGTTTAATATAATTGCACCGGATATTTATAGGTGTAAATTTTTGGATTTGTTCAGCGGCTCTGGTGCAATAGGTATAGAAGCTCTTAGCAGAGGTGCAGATAAAGTTGTGTTTGTAGATAACGGCAGAAAAGCATTGGAAACCATTGAGTACAACCTTAACCACACAAAGCTTTCAGATAATGCCGAGATTATAAGAACGGAAGTGTTACCCGCAATAAAAATGCTGGGTAGCAAAAATGCTAAATTTGATATAATTTTTATGGACCCACCTTACATGGCAGGTTTGTACAAGCCAACATTAATGGCAATTTTAGAGGCAAATCTTCTAAACAAGGATGGCTATGTTATTGCAGAATATCCTGCAAAGGTAGAACTTCCTGTGGCAGAAGGATTTAAGCTTGTTAAAACAAAAGATTACAAAACAACAGTTATGTCTTTTTGGACTTTGGAGGATTAGTAATGTTAAAAGCAATATACCCAGGTAGCTTTGATCCAGTTACAAACGGTCATCTTGATATTATTGAAAGAGCGTCTAAGCTTGTGGACACACTTGTGGTTGCAGTGTTGGAAAACCCAAATAAAAGTAGTTCTCTTTTTACAGTTGATGAAAGAAAAGAGCACCTAAGAATGGTTACAAAGCATTTGGGAAATGTTGAGATAAGTTCATTTAAGGGATTGTTGGTAGAATTTGCGAATGAAATAGATGCAAAGGTTGTAATTAGAGGCTTGCGAGCAGTTACCGATTTTGAAAGTGAGTTCCAAATGGCATTAATTAATAGAAGCCTTAATACTAGCGTCGAGACTTTTTTTATTTCTACAAGCGTGGAGTATCTTTATTTAAGCTCCAGTATGGTTAAAGAGGTTGCTATGTTTGGTGGAAACATAGTAGATATGATTCCGGCAGAAATTAAAGATTTTGTGCTTGATAAATATAAGAAATGAGGGTTGCATAAATGGATGCGGTTTTAAAATTATTGGACGAACTTGAAGATGTACTTGACCAAAGCCGTGCTGTGCCTTTTTCAAGTAAGGTTGCAGTTGATAAAGAGGAAATTTACGATATAATTGCTGAAATTAGATTAAGATTGCCTAACGACATTAAGCAAAGTAAGTTTATTGTTCAAGAAAGGAACAAAATACTTATAGATGCTCAAAATGAAGCTAAGGAAATTGAAAAATCTGCAGAAGAAAAGTTGGCAAAGTTGATTGACGAACATGAAATAACCAAAGCGGCATATGCACAAAGTGCAGAAATAATTGAAAAAAGCAGAAAAACTGCCAAGGAAATGCGAATTGGTGCAACTGAGTATGCAGATGAAGTTCTTGCAATGGCCGAGGACAGACTTAAAGAAATGATGGAAAGTTTACGCCGTGAGAGTATTAATATTGATGATTTTTTCAACCACAGCTTAGATGTTATTTATGAAAATAGACAGGAACTGAGAGGAACTAACAGAAATTAGCAGATGAATAATTAATGGCTTTAGGCTATGTAATAAATTTTAAGATGCATTTTTAATCTTAAAATTTATTATGTAGCCTATTTTTGTATTTTTTTTACCGAATGTGAAAATAATAGATTTGCAGAGGTGAAGAAAATGGATGTTTATATTAAGCCTGTAAAAAAATATAAGGCAAATGGGAAAAAACTAATTCTACTTAAGGACGTGGCGGAGGTATATTGTGCAGATATAAAGAACGAAACCATAAAAAATGTTGCCGTTTTGAAAATAGATAGCGAGAAGCAAAAAAATTATTTGGTATCAATTATGGATATAGTAAAAGCAGTTACCAATATAGAGCCAAGGGCAACAGTAGTAAATATGGGCGAAAAAGAGGTGATTGTTGAGTTTGAACCGCATCCACCAAAAGAAAATCAATTACTTACTTTGGTTAAAATACTTGCAGTTGTTACAGTACTATTTTTTGGTGCGGCTACGGCAATTATGAGCTTTCATTCAGATGCAGAAATACCTAAAATACTGAGTGGATATTATTATACGTTTTTTAAGGAAGAAAATGCAACACCCCATATACTGGAAATTCCATATTCTATAGGATTAGCTGTGGGCATTATTGTATTCTTCAATCATTTTTCTGCGTTAAAAATTACAATGGACCCAACACCAATTGAGGTTGAAATGACTACTTACGAAGAAGAAGTTATAAAAAACCAGATTGAAATGCTTGAACAGGAGAAGGAGGGGAAAAATAATGGCAGTGCTTAAAAACCTACTCCTTAGTATTATAGGCTTTTCCTCTGGTGTAATAGTAGCGGGTGGTATTTTTGCATTTATTGCTATAATTGGTGTTGTTCCAAGATTTGCCCAAAAAACAGGAACGCAAAGCAAAATTAAAATATATGAAGACGCAATTATTTTAGGTGGAATTTTAGGAAATATAGAAATGTTTATAGATTTTAAATTACCGGTTGGAACTTTTTTTGCAATAGTTGTGGCTTTTTCAATTGGAGTATTTTTTGGAAGTCTTGCCGTGTCATTGGCTGAAACAATTGATGTTGTACCAATTTTCATGAGAAGAGCAAGGCTTACAAAAGGTCTTTCTATATTTGTATTGGCATTAGCATTGGGGAAATTATTTGGCTCGCTAGCATATTTTATTTTGCCAAAATTCTATTAATGGAGGATGAACATGGAAGAAAATAATGAAAGTAAGAAGGAATATAGCAAAATGGTTGACATGGTTTCACCAAACAGCAAATTATTTGCCAATTGCATTAAAGCATTTGTAGTTGGCGGAATAATTTGCACAGGTGGTGAGGCTATGAATAAATATTTTTCAAACTTTAATTTTACGAAAGATGAAGTATCATTATTGGTAAATATTGTACTTATCGGTTTAACAGCACTTCTTACGGGGCTTGGACTTTTTAGCAAGTTAGGTAAGTTCAGTGGTGCAGGCACGTTTGTTCCAATAACAGGTTTTGCTAACTCTATGGTTTCGCCAGCAATTGAGTTTAAAAAAGAAGGATGGATATTTGGCTTGGCGGCAAAAATGTTTACTGTGGCAGGGCCTGTAATTGTGTATGGTCTTGT
>JAQVIB010000055.1 GCA_028695945.1 Lachnospiraceae bacterium | reverse complement strand
CATGATATTCAAACCGTGCTGACCAAGGGCTGGACCAACAGGTGGTGCTGGTGTCGCTTTACCAGCGTTAATTTGTAATTTAATATAACCAGTTACTTTCTTTGCCATTTCGGCACCTCCTATAAATGTGGTAATTAACGGGATTTTCCCTCCCACGTGCACCTTATGATGCACAAATACAATGTTTACATTTTTTCCAGCTGAGTATAGTCAAGCTCAACAGGTGTTTCTCTTCCGAATATGGAAAGCATAACAATAACGCTTTTCTTACCTGCGTTAACCTCTTTAATAAGTCCGATAGATTCCGCAAAAGGACCACTAGAGACCTTTACTGCGTCACCCTCTTCAAATTCAAAGGTTTGGATGTATTTTTCAATACCCATTGCTTTTGCTTCCTGATCAGTTAATGGCACCGGCTTGCTTCCCGGGCCAACAAAACTGGTTACGCCTCTGGTGTTTCTAACAACGTACCAAGTTTCGTCGTTCATAATCATCTTAAGCAGAACATATCCCGGAAATACTTTCCTCTGAACCGTTTTTTTCTGACCATTTTTAATCTCAACAACATCCTGCACTGGCACACTAACCTCATGGATTTGATCCTGCATTCCTCTGTTTTCAATTATTTTTTCGATATTTGCTTTAACCTTATTCTCATATCCAGAATAAGTATGCACAACATACCATTTTACCTGGTCGTCAATTTTAGACGTTTCAGCACTTTCAGTATTCATAATTTCTTCAGACATACTATCATCCTTTTTTCTTTCTACTCAACTTAGATTAATCCTAAAAGACTCATAGCCAAATCCTGACCACCCGTAAAAATGGTATCCATGCAGAAAATGATAAGGCCAATAAGTAAGGATGTTACGATGACGGTAGCTGTTTTTTTAGCAACCTCATCTTTTTTAGGCCAAACAATTTTTTTAAATTCAGCCTTGTGGTCAGCAACAACGGCACCAAAGCCTGGTTTCGCTTTAGCACTTGCTTTTGCTTGTTTTGTTTCAGTTTTTCCGTTTGGGTTGTTCGTAGTATTTTGTTCCATGTTCTTCCACGTCCCTTTCAGGTTATCACCGCATACAAATTACTTTGTTTCTTTGTGTAATGTATGTGTCTTACAGAATTTACAATATTTCTTGAACTCCATTCTGTCAGGGTGATTCTTTTTTTCCTTTGTTGTGTTGTAATTTCTCTGCTTGCACTCTGTGCAGGCTAAAGTAATTTTGGTTCTCATCACTTCCACCTCCATCTTAGATAGAACTCTTTTGCATAATAATTTGCATAAAAAAAAGACTTTCGTCATTCAATCATGAGTATAACATAAGTCTTTTTAATTTGTCAACAAAAAATATTCAGTTTTACTTTTTTAAATTTTCTAAAGCACATGCAAGCTGGTCTGGGCATGATGTACTTCTATGTCCGCATGTAATTCCTTTAAGTCTTTCAATCACTTCTTCAGTTTTCATTCCCTCCACAAGGCTTTGAATACCTATATGGTTGCCTGGACATCCACCGTGAAAGCGTACATTTTTTACTTTATTATCTTCAATATCAAAGTCAATTTCCTTTGCACAAACACCGTTTGGCGTAACTTTATAAGACATTTTTATTTCCCCCAAAATTCTAAATTTCAATAGATTTTTTATACTCGATAGTATATGGCATTTTTTTGCACAACGTAACCATTAAAAAAGTCTATTCCCTTTATATCACAATATTTGCTTTATGGCAACAATTATTTGCCTTGTCCATATTATTATTTTCTAAGAATGTTTAAGTTATTACCACTTGTATTTGTGCAGCTGCCCTTGTGTATTGAGTCCCTTAAAATTCTGCTGACGCAACGCCTCATAAAGTATTATAGCAACAGAATTAGAAAGATTTAAGCTTCTTGTATCTCCATACATAGGTATTCTAACAGATGTTTCGTGATAATCCAAAAGTATTTCTTCGGGAATTCCTGCACTTTCCTTTCCAAACATTATATAATCGTCCTCACCATACTCTACCTCTGTGTAAATATGCTTAGACTTTGTGGTTGCCATAAAAATTTTGGCATTAGGATTTTTTTCTATAAAATCCTGAAAATTTTGGTAATAACGTATGTCTAGCAAATGCCAATAGTCCAGCCCTGCCCTTTTAAGATACTTGTCATCTACAGAAAACCCAAGTGGCTTAATTAAATGTAAAGTTGTGTTTGTAACTGCACAGGTTCTTGCTATATTTCCTGCATTCTGCGGTATTTCTGGTTCATGTAAAACTATATGCATTGTTTGCACCTCCATTCCTTGTAAATAATACCACAGGCAAAAAAAAAATCAAGTCGTATTGCTTAATACCCTTGACAAAAACAATAATATTTATTACTATTAATTAATAATAACTATTATTATCAACAACATTATTAAGGAGTTTGCTTTATGATTACCATTACCGAAGTTCTACGTGAAAAGGGATTAAAAGTAACGCCACAGCGAATTGCAATCTACGCTATGTTAAGTGGAACAAAATCTCATCCTTCCGCAGAGGAAATCTACAAAGCACTGATGCCAACAAATCCAACCATAAGCCTTGCAACTGTTTATAAAACTTTAGATAGCTTTAAAACAACGGGTCTTGTGCAAGAATTAAGCGTTGGTAACGGCCGCTCTAACTATGATGCCAATGTACTTCCACATCCACACATTGTTTGCACCAACTGCGGTAAGATTTTCGATTTTGAAATTCAAGGATTAAGTTCACTTCGAAATCAGGTTGCAGACCAAACCGACTTCATTGTTGAAGGCGAACAGTTAACCTTTTATGGTATATGCCCAGCCTGCCGACACAATTAAATCAGTAAAAAAGGCATATGTACAACACATATGCCTTTTTTTCTATATAAGGATATTCAGTTTTTTTGCCTCAAATGTTAGTTCCTCTCTAAATTTAGGATGAGCAATACTAATTAACTCTTTAGTCCTTTCCCTCATTGTTTTCCCTTTAAGCATGGCTATACCATACTCTGTTACAATACAATCAACCTCATTTTTATGTGTTGTAACTGCCGCCCCTTGGGTAAGCATAGGCTTAATTTTAGATATTGTATCATTTTTAGCAGTAGAATTCATAGCAATAAAGCTTCTGCCGCCCTTGCTTATTTTAACACCTTTAACGTAATCAAACTGACCACCACTGCCACTAAAAGGCATAGGCCCTATAGACTCAGCACAAACCTGACCCAAAAAATCCACCTCAAGCCCTGCATTAACCGAAATAAAGTCATCCATTTGTCCAATAATATAGGGGTTATTAACATAGTCAACAGGCAACATACATACTCCTGGGTTCTGGTCAATAAAATCATACACTTTTTTTGTTCCAAGGCAGAAAGAACTTACAGTCATCCCTCTATAAATACTTTTACTGCTATTGGTAACAGCACCTGCCTCAATAAGGTCAACTATACTATCTGAAAGCATTTCTGTGTGTATACCAAGGTCTTTTTTGTCCACCAAAGCCTGGCCTATAGCACCGGAAACCCCTCCAATACCAAGCTGAATTGTAGCACCATTTGGCACAAACTCTGCTATATATCCGCCCATTTTTTTCTCTAGCTCATTTGGTTGTGTATCTGGTAGTTCAATTAGTGGTGCATTGTATTCACAAATGCCTTCAACTTGAGAAATATGAATAAAGTTTTCTCCGTATGTACGTGGCATATTTTCATTTACTTCTATGTATATGTGCTTAGCTAACCTAACCATGCCTATTGCTTCACCTGCGTAAGCACCCATTGAAAAATAACCATGCTTATCCATAGGCGATACAACCATAAAAAGAACATCTAAATTTTGTCTTAAATTCCAAATCATAGGGTAATCACTGTAGTTAGATGGCATATAATCAATTTTGCCGGTTTGACCACCTTTTCGGCTACCTGCACCAAAAAACCATGATACACACTGAATGCTGCCCTGAAATTCAGGGGCAAGATAGTCTTTCCCAGGCATAGTAAGCGTTCCGTGAAGCTGAACATTTTCAACTTTATGGTCGGAAACCCTTTTTGCAAGTGCCTGCACAATTGAATACGGCTCACCCATACAAATAGGTGATGCACAGACATCTCCATTTTGTATTCTGGATGCAATATCCTCCGCTGTCGTTAGTTTTGCCTTGTAACTTTCTTCGTAATTTCTCATATATACCCCCATAAATAAAGATTATAATGCCCAAAGAAGCAATAGCAAACAAATTAAATGGACAAAATAGCCACTTATCTTTATAGCACTTTCTATGAATATTATACCTTAATCCCTGTGGTAAGTACAGTATTTAACTAAGTACAAAGCACCTAAAACTCCATAGTAAGCACCACAGGGCAGTGGTCAGAACCCATAACATCACTGTGTATGGAAGCACCTGTCATTTTTTCTTTGATACGCTCCGAAACCACAAAATAATCTATACGCCAACCAGCATTGTTTTTCCTAGCACTGAACCTGTAGCTCCACCATGAATATGCTCCTTGAAGATCTGGATAAAAATATCGAAAACTGTCTACAAAACCACTTTCCAGTAACTCAGTGAATTTTTCTCGCTCTTCATAGGTAAAGCCGGCATTGCCAATGTTCGGCTTTGGATTTTTAAGGTCAATTTCCTCATGTGCCACATTAAGGTCACCACAAAAGATAACAGGTTTCTTCTTATCCAACTCTAAAAGATAAGCTCTCATAGCGTCTTCCCATGTAACTCTATAATCAAGACGTGCATTTTTATCCTGACTATTTGGCACATAAGCTGTTACATAATAAAAGTCATCAAATTCAAGAGTAATTACTCTGCCCTCTTGGTCATGTTCTTCTATACCTAACCCATATGTAACGCTAATCGGTTCTTTCTTGGAAAAAACAGCAACACCAGAATAGCCTTTTTTAACAGCATAATTCCAATATTGGTGGTAACCTTCAAGGTCAAGGGAAATTTGCCCCTCCTGCAATTTTGTTTCTTGTACCGAAAACAAATCCGCATCTACTTGTTTAAAGAAATCTAAAAATCCCTTACCCACAGCGGCACGTAAACCATTTACATTCCATGAAATCATTTTCATATGCATCTTCTCCTTATTCCATCACCACAAGTTCAACCCCTGCCTCATGTAGCATGTCCAAAGACAATGGGTCAGGATAAGCCCCTTTATATACAATCTTTATAATTCCTGCATTAATTGCCATCTTTGCACAAATAACACATGGTTGCAGGGTAACATACAAAGTTCCTCCATCAGTACTTACACCAATATTTGCCGCTTGTATAATAGCATTTTGTTCGGCATGTAATGCACGGCAAAGCTCGTGCCTTTCTCCAGATGGTATGTTCATTTCAATCCTCTGGCATGTACCTATATCTGTACAGTGGCTTGTACCTGATGGTGCACCATTGTATCCTGTAGTAATTATTCTGTTATCTTTAACTATAACCGCCCCAACCTGTCGTCTTAAACAAGTAGAACGTGTTTTAACGATTTCTGCAATTTCCATAAAATATTCATCCCAGCTTGCTCGCATAAAAAATCCTCCTAAAATTATTTTAGAAGGATTATATCATATCCACTTAAATATTCAAAGTGTTGTACCTATTTAAAACCATCCACAATACACCTTATCTTTTAGGTATAATAAGTTCCTCTCCCAAGAAAATTACATTTTCATCATTAATTCCATTAGCCTTTTTTATCAGCTCAACTTCATCATCCGTACCATAAAATTTTTGACTTATGTACCAAAGGCTGTCACCCTCTTCAACACAGTATACCTGAATTTCTCCAGTTTGATTTGCAACAGGCTCTTCATCAACCTGTCCTTCAAGTTGGTCTGTTGCAGGTGCTTTTGCACTTTCTTTAGTTGTTTCCGTATTTTGTGCAGCGAACACCTGTGCCGTGGTATTTTCAACCATCTTGTTTATTGCAGTGTAAGATTGCTGAACTGAACTAAGCTCTTCTTCAAGGTGATTTATTCTGTTACGGTTGCTTAATAGGTTTGCACACATCATTAGGCATGCAAAGCACAGGGTACCACAAATTGCCGTAAGTGCAACATATCTGTTCTTCGTTTCTTTTTCCCTATCTTCTTCTTTTTTACGTAGAACTTGTCTTATTCTTGAGGCCGCATCTATTCTGTCAATATTACTTTCACTTACTTTCAATACTGGTTTTCTTCGCCCTGCAATTCCCAGTAACCTTTCAACTGCAGTCCTTCCCGATGCTTTATTATCAAAAACAACTTCTTCAATGGCTGCACGTGGCTTTATTGTGCTGTTTTCAATCATAAAATTTTGCATCATTTCATTTTTATCATAATAAATAAAATATCCTCTTGCACTACGTAGTGAAGACTTGTCCTTATTATAAACATAAAAGCCGTCAGCACGCTCACTTTGGTCAACTACAAATAGCAACTGCCACTTTTCTTTAAAACATTCCCTGTGAAAAACCTCATCCCTTGCCATAAGATATGTGCCAAAATCAGGCTGAATATGTACCCATCCAAGAATACAAAGCCCTTTAAAATAAGTAGCCATTTGGCGGTTTATATAATTCCAGCTTTCCTCTGTAAAAATTTCTGCATCCTTATCCTTAACTGTGTCTTTTGCCTGTATTGCTCCACTTATAAGTACCACCTGTGCATCGTCAACCATCATATAACGTCCAACAAGCACTGCCAGCTTTTCTACACCGCCATAGCTTCTTGCATACTGGTATAAATATGTATATACATAGTCTTCCATGTATATTTTCAAGTCTCGGTCTACGTTTCCCATCTGCTTTATGTTAGTGGGAAACTTAAAATCCTTTGGTGCACATTCACTGCCATCGGTAGGAAATTCGTACTGCATTAAAAAGCCTCCTTATCTTTCACTAAGGCACTATTCCTCTGCCTTATGTTGTATTTGAATTTTAAATAAAATATACCACCGAAAGGATAAATCTTTTTGTAAAACCATGTCATTGATTACCATATATTACAAACAAATTTTTCACATTGTATTAAAAAAGTAACAAAAAAAGAGATATGTTCTCACATATCTCCAATACAGACAAAAAACATTCTGTTACACATCAAGTTTCATATCTCCAAGTTTAATATATCCTTTTTTTCTCATGTACTCGCTTATTATAAGTGTTAGTATGGCTGGCAATACAAAATGTAAAAGAATAATTTCAAACATCAATACTCCACTACTTCTGGTGGACGCCATAGTTTGCCATGTCATAATCTGTCCTACTAAGCCGGAAGTTCCCATTCCACCACCAGCAGGATTGTTTTCCATTTTAAATACGCAAGTTCCAAGAGGGCCAAGTATTGCACTTGCAATAATAGGTGGTAACCAAATTACTGGCTTTTTAACAATGTTTGGTACTTGAAGCATAGATGTTCCAAGACCTTGTGCAAATAGACCGTTCCACCCATTTTCCCTAAAGCTTGCAACTGCAAAGCCTATCATCTGTGTTGAGCAACCAATTGTAGCTGCACCTGCGGGCAACCCACTAAGACTAAGTACAATAGATAAAGCGGCAGAACTAATTGGCAAAGTAAGTATAATTCCCATAACAACAGATATGATGATACCCATAATAAAAGGCTGCATTTCTGTTGCAACTGTAATTGCCTGCCCAAGCCAAAGCATTCCTTTTGATAGAGGAGGCCCAACAACTGCACCAGCAACACTTCCCACAAGTATTGTAAAAAATGGTGTAATTATAATGTCAACCTTTGTTTTGCCTGCAACCAATTTTGCTACTTCTGCTCCTGCCACAACTGCTATAAACGCACCCAATGGGTCGCCTGGCCCTTTAAGATTAACAATTCCATCAACAATTAGTTTTCCGCTAACGAAAGCCGAAGCATTTGCACCCAAAAGACCTGTTACAGCAGATGAAAAAATAATTAATCTTGGTGCTCCAAGACAATAAGCTGTACCAATGCCAATAGCCGCACCCGTACACACACTTGCAAGTGTACCTACGCCTATAATAAAGCTTCCTATATCTCCACCTATAAATCCGCCAATTTGCTTAATAATAAGTCCGATAATAAGTGTGCAAAAAAGTCCAAGTGCCATGCCGTTTAGACCGTTAATAAAATACCGCCTTAAAAATTCCTTAATGGTAAATTTCTTTTCTTCTTTTGCCATAGTTAACCCTCCGATATAAATATATGCTCAAATACATATGTGTATATACACCTTTTGCGACAAAAGAAAATATATCATATTTCTATTATAAAATCAAGTACCCTTTTTCCCTTAATTCGGCACATATTTCCTCCATGCACTCATCATCATCTGTCTCAATAAGGTGCATATGATTTCCTTTGGTCAGTCTAAGCAATGGCTCACAACCCGTTTTGCTTATGTTCTCCAAAAACTTTTTAACATCACGCCTGCTTCTTATATTAAGTGCTTCACCAACGACTCCATACACCGGATGCTCCACAGCTGTTGTAAGCACCCTTCCTCCAAGGTCAACAATAGTGTTTAGTTCATCCTCAATAGACTGTGCATCATGGCAAACCTGTACCATTTTTTGCACACTGCCTGTTTCTCCTTTATTAAGAATGTATCCCTTTGCTGTTGAAAGGATATCGTTCTTTTCAGCCTTTAAAAGGGCAATGTCTTTTACAATTATCTGCCTTGTAACGCTAAATCGTTCTGCCAATACAGCGGCACTAATTGGTGTATCTCTTTCAGCTAATATCTTGTATATTTCCCGTCTTCTGTCTTCGCTATTCATGTTTTTGCCTCCTCTCTTAAAAAGCTAAGACCTCAATGGCGTAACGTCACTAAGGTCTTACCTTCATTTCAGCTTATACTATATCATAAACTTATCTTTTTTACTCGGTCTTTCATCAAGTTCCGCTTTTTTTTCTTCATATCCAGGTCTTCCAAACATGGCATATGTTGCATTTTTCCCTTCTTCAACCCCTGGTTGGTCAAAAGCGTTAATATTTAACAATTCACCAGCAAATGCCGTTGCTACCTCAAACATATATAACAATTGACCTAAAGTAAACTCATTAACCTCTGGCAAGGTAATAGTCATGTTGGCTTTTCCACCCTTTAGCAACGCATACTCTGTTGCCATCTGCTCAGTTTTAATTAGCTGATTTTGTGTAATTCCGCCTAAAAATCCAAGACTTGGAATGTCGCCATAAATTTTAGGTATTGTAATTGTTTCTTTAAATTTATCCACACCCAAAAGCACAATAATTTTGTCAAAAGGGCCCTCTGTGTATAGCTGAACTTGTGAATGCTGGTCTGTAACACCAAGTGCTTTAACCGGTGTCTGCCCTGCAAATACAACATTTCCGTCCACATCAAACTTTTTGCCAAGTGACTCTGCCCATAGCTGTGCATACCAATCCGAAATGTATTTTAGGCTGTCTGCATAAGGCATCATCACAGAAATATTTCTGCCCTGCTCCATTGCTATGTAGCTTAATATAGCATACATGTAAGCAGGATTTTTGTAAATGTCATCTTCCTTGCTCAGCTCGTCCATAAACGCTGCACCCTTAAGCATTGCCTTTATGTCTATACCACACATTGCTGCTGGAAGCAATCCAACAGGCGTAAGTTCTGAAAATCTTCCTCCAACACCGCTTGGAATAAAAAATGTTTTATATCCTTCGGTCTTGGCAATTTTAATCAAATTCCCATTTTCTTTATCCGTGGTGCATACAATATGCTTTACAGCCTCTTCTTTGGATAGTCTTTCTTCAAGCATTTCCTTTATAATCATAAACTGACTCATAGTTTCAGATGTTGAGCCGCTTTTTGAAACACAGTTAAACAGACACTTTGTAATATCAATTGTATCAAAAAGATAAGTTAGTCTTTCTGGGTCAACATTATCTGCAACATAAAGCTTAGGATATCCGCCACGTTTTTCCTTTGTTAATTCGTTATAATATGGGTGATTAATTGCCTGTTGAACTGCAATTGGTCCCAATGCAGAACCGCCTATACCCAAAACAACAAAGGCATCAATTTCATCCTTAATTTCATTAACATATCCAATAATATCTTCCACAACTTCATCTTGATTGTAAGGCAAATCTCTCCAGTCCATCTTGCCATTTTCTCTTTTTGTAACCATGGCGCCTTTAGCACTTTCAATTTTGCTTTTAAGCTTTGTAATATCTCCTTCCGAAATACCATACTCGCCAACGAAGTCCGTCATCATGTTGTTAAAATCCAATTTAATTTTCATTTCCATACCAAAAGCCTCCATTATAATTGTATTTTAAGCTGCTATTTTTTTAATCGCAGCAAAATTTCTTCCTGCTTTGGTAAAAGATCGGAAGAGCACA
>JAQVIB010000054.1 GCA_028695945.1 Lachnospiraceae bacterium | reverse complement strand
AATGGGGTAGAATGATTGAGGAATATCTTGAAAAAAGACAACAGCTTGCCGCTATAGTTATGCTTGTGGATATACGCCATGAACCAGGGAAGAATGATATTATTATGTACAACTGGCTTAAACATTATGGTTATGATATTATTGTTGCGGCAACTAAGGTTGATAAGCTTAATAGAAGCCAAGTTCAAAAGCACCTTTCAATTGTGAAAAAAGGGCTTAATCTTGCTCTAGAGGACAGGCTTGTAGGATTTTCCGGTGTAACAAAACAGGGTGTACCAGAACTATGGGAAATAATAGGGGATGTATTAAATTTAGAAACTAGCAGACAAACAGATTGATTTGACGTATATCAATTTATAAAGAAAGATTTATAAGGTGAATTTTGTAAGGAGAATTTAAAATGTCAAAAAGGTTATGTTTATCTGAAAATAAAAAGTTAACAGGGGTTTGCGGTGGCATTGCAGAAAGGTTTGATTTTGAGCCTGCAATAGTTAGAATTGTTTTTGTGCTTTTGGCATTGCTTTTTAGATGGCCAATTATTGTGATTTACGTTGTTCTTTGGATAATTTTGCCAGGTAGTAACAACATGTAGTATGATGAAAATAAAATATTAAAATTTTAGGCTGCAGCTATTGCTGCAGCCTTTTTGTATGTATTTTATTCTTCTTTAACAAGTACATTAAAAATTTCAGCTACAATGCTGTTTACATTCTTTTTCCAGTTAGAGCATATGAGCTGTGCCTGATTTTTTGTGGCAACGGTAACATCAACTTCCATTATCTGGCTTCCGTCTATACCACATACGTCACATTTAACTAAAAATTCTCCGTTTATTTCGGGGAAATAATTGGCAGACGTTTCGTATTCACTTCGTATTCGTGTAAGATTATTTTTAATATACTCGTTGGCGGCATTTTTAAGCCAATCTGTTATTCTGTTTTGGAAAAAAGTTAAGGCATTTGAGCCTTCCTTGGTAATAGCATATCTTGTTGTTCCATTTTCAGTGAAGGCTTCAAGAAATTCAGAGTCTGTTAGCTCGGAAAGGTATTGCTGTACGGAAAAATAATCCATTATATTACGTTCAAGGGCAAACTGAGAAATCTCTGTATTAGAGAGAGAAACATCCA
The DNA here is from genome assembly GCA_028695945.1 of Lachnospiraceae bacterium. GTDB lineage: Bacteria > Bacillota > Clostridia > Lachnospirales > Anaerotignaceae > UBA8514. The sequence goes on along the minus strand of JAQVIB010000054.1, from coordinate 9,374 downwards.
TTTTTCGTAAAAGATATAGTATAATAAGCTTACTTTCAGCTAGTTTATTTTCTTCAGACATTACTGGCACCTCCGAATGCACAATTATATAGTCAACCTATACATTATACTCTATTTTTCGCCATATCTCAAACTATTTTGCATCCTTGGCGTATATTTTTTTCTGAAATAAGTTTGGTAAGTGAGTTAAGCACGTCTTTTTTGTTTGCACTCCACATTGGTGCTATAAGATTTTTCTTTGGTCCATCACCAGTAAGTCGGTGTATTACTATTTCTTTCGGAATATATTCTAAGGCTGTGCATACAAGACAAAGGTATTCATCCTTTGTTAAAATATGAAACGGTTGGTTTTGGTAAAGAGTATCCAATGGTGTATTTTGCAAAACATGAAGAAGCTGAAGCTTTATTCCCTGTATGTTAAAGGAACAGGTATATTTAACTGAGTTTAGCATATCCTCTTGAGTTTCGTTTGGCAATCCAAAAATAAGATGAACAACAACGTCAAGTCCAGCTAAATTAAGGCGGTTTACAGCATCTTCAAACACTGTGTTTTCATATCCTCTATTAATAAATTTTGCCGTCTTTTCGTTGCTGGTCTGTAATCCAAGTTCAACCCACACGTAGGTTTTTTTGTTTAATTCCTTTAATAATTCTATAACGTCTTCGCCAAGGCAGTCTGGGCGAGTGGCTATGGCAAGACCAACAATATCCCTTTGTTCAATTGCCTCAGTATATTTTGAACGTAAAATCTCTACAGATGCGTAGGTGTTTGTAAAAGATTGAAAGTATGCAATATATTTTGAATCTGGCCATTTTTTACTAACACGCTGTTTTTGTTGCTCTATTTGCTGTGAAATTGAGAGGCTACGGTCTCCTGCAAAGTCCCCGCTTCCACTTTCACTGCAAAATATGCATCCGTCAGTGCTTAATGTACCATCTCGATTTGGGCATGTGAATCCGCCATCTAAGCTTAGCTTTGCAATTTTTTTACCAAACTTGGTTTTAAGGTAATTATTAAGTGAATTGTAGGCAATTGTATTGGGAATCATTTTGTATCTCCTTATCTATTGTAGGAATATTATAATACATGTTAAGGTAAAAATCACTAAATTATTACTTTAAAGTAATGAAATATACATTAATCTGATATTAAAGTATCTCATGTAAAAAAAAGTTACACAAACATTAGAAAAGACTATTGTATATCTAATAAATTATGGGTATAATTCTTAAGTCATACATGAATTATACAAGGGGGTATATACAAATGTCTTATATTGACAAAGTACTAGAAGAACTTATTGCAAAAAATCCAGCTCAGCCTGAGTTTATTCAGGCGGCAACAGAGGTACTTAACTCTCTTAAACCTGTGATTGAAAGAAATCCACAGTTTGAGAAAGAAAGTCTTCTTGAAAGAATTGTAGAACCTGAACGCCAGCTTATGTTTCGTGTGCCATGGGTAGATGACAACGGCAAAGTGCAGGTAAACAGAGGTTTCCGTGTGCAGTTTAACAGTGCAATTGGACCTTACAAAGGCGGTTTAAGATTACACCCATCTGTAAATCTTGGTATTATCAAATTTTTAGGTTTTGAACAGATTTTTAAAAATTCACTTACTGGTCTTCCAATTGGTGGCGGTAAGGGTGGTTCTGACTTTGACCCTAAGGGAAAAAGTGATAGAGAAATTATGGCTTTTTGCCAAAGCTTTATGACAGAGCTTTGCAAATACATAGGTAAAGATACAGACGTACCTGCTGGTGATATTGGCGTTGGCGGACGTGAAATAGGTTATCTTTACGGTCAGTACAAAAGAATTACAGGTTTGTACGAAGGTGTACTTACAGGCAAGGGTCTTACTTATGGAGGCTCTTTGGCACGTACACAGGCAACAGGCTATGGTCTTGTTTATCTTGTAAATGCTATGCTTGGTGCTGCAGGGAAGTCACTTAAGGGACAGACTGTAGTTATTTCAGGTTCAGGAAATGTAGCTATTTATGCAGCCGAAAAAGCTCAGCAAAGTGGTGCTAAGGTTGTTACAATGAGCGACTCTAATGGTTGGATTTATGATGCAAATGGTATAGACATTGCAGCAGTTCAAGAAATTAAAGAAGTTAAGCGTGGACGTATTAAGGATTACCTTAATTACCATGCAGATGCTAAATATACAGAAGGTAAGGGAGTTTGGTCAGTGAAGTGTGACGTTGCACTTCCTTGTGCTACACAGAACGAACTTAACCTTGATGATGCAAAAACACTTATTGCAAACGGATGCTACGCAGTGGGCGAGGGTGCTAACATGCCTTCAACACTTGAAGCTATTGATGCTTTCCTTGATGCAAAGGTTCTTTTTGCACCTGCAAAAGCAGCTAATGCAGGCGGAGTTGCAACATCAGCACTTGAAATGAGCCAAAACAGCATGCGTCTTAGCTGGACATTTGAAGAAGTTGATGCTAAACTTAAAGGCATAATGGAAAATATTTATGCTGAAATGAGTGAAGCAGCTAAAGAATATGGTCTTGAAAACAACTTTGTTGCCGGTGCTAACATTGCTGGCTTCTTAAAGGTTGCTGAAGCTATGATGGCTCAGGGCATTGTATAAGATTTATTAATTGATAATAATACTAAAAGGGCTATAGCGTTTGCTATAGCCCTTTTTACTAGTCTTCGACTAATTTTTTAAGTTGCTGTATAATAAATGCATTTTGTTTAGGCATAAGAATACAAAAGCGTAAATACGTGTTATCTAAAAATGCAAAAGAAGAAGCATCACGTATAAGAATTTTCTTTACTATAAGTTTTTCAAAAATTTCAGCAGACGTTATTTTGTTTGTTAAAAGTTTAAGAAGTATAAAGTTTGATGAAGACTCATAGGCTTTAATATTCTTCCAAGTTTTAAACTCTTCCAGTGCTATTTTTCGTTCGTTAGAAATTAATTTTTGTGTGGTTTCCATGAATTCTTTGTCGCTAAATAAATGTTCACCTGCAAATGAAGCAAGAATATTTACACTCCATGGGTCTTGATATTTTTTCAATAGAGTATGAAATGCAGAACTAGAGGTGATACCATAGCCAAGACGAATGCCTGGTGCGGCAAAAAATTTAGAAACCCCACGTATTACAAATAAGTTATCAAATTTATTTGTAAGGGGTATAGAACATATTTCATCAAGGTTGTCACTAAATTCTATATATGTTTCGTCCACCATGACGGAGGTATTATTTTTTTTGCAGTGATCAAGTATAACATCCATTTGAGACGTGGTAATTGCAGTACCTGTGGGATTATTAGGATTACATACAACAAAAAGGTCTATATCCTTTGTAAGTACAGTAAGCAGTTTATCAATATCTGCTACAAAATTACTCTCTTCTCCCAAAGGGAAATATTTAAAATCACTTCCAGTAACGGTAAGTTCATGTTCATACTCAGAATATGCTGGGCCTAAAATTATAGATTTTTTTGCATTAACAGATTTAATAAAGGTTGAAATAAGTTCCGTTGAACCATTTCCAACAACTATGTTTTCTGCCTTAGCACTAGTGTATCTGGCAATACTTTGGCGTAATGCAGTATAATTTTTATCAGGATAGGAGGATACTATATCTAAATTTTCGGCGAGGATATTTTTTACACTTTGAGGAAATCCCAAAGGGTTTATGTTTCCACTAAAGTCAATAATTTGTGACTTTGGTATTTTATATTTGCGTTCGATTGCGTCAAGGTCGCCACCATGTTGATGTACTAATTTATCCATGTTTATTCCTTCTTTTTTTATATATTGTCGTTTTGTTCTTCTAATGTTATTGCTTTGCTTTGCCTTAAAAGCCTAGGATAGTTACAAATATCGTCAGCTTTGCATTTATATACAAGAGAAACCTCTAAATCTGGGAAGTTATCAAAGCTATCTGAGAGAATAAGGTTATTGCTGTGCAAAAGTTCTTCAAGGCGAAAGTGAGATTCTCTATTAATTTGAGAATTCGAAGTAGTAGTTTTATTTTTACTTAGTATACTAAATACATAGTCATTATTTTTATAAAATCCAAAATATGTTGCAATAAGATTATAAAGCTTAGAGATAGTATAATCTACAGGTACTTGCATTGTTTTCCAAAGTGATGGGTCATCCATATATTTTACCTTTAAAGTATATATTTCACGGCTATTGTTTTTCATAGTATAATTTGTAAGTTTTATGCGGTCAATATGCAGTGTAGAGTTTAGGAAAAGCTGAATTTGCTGTTGGCCAAAATCCTCAGATATATTTTGGAATTTTGGGTTTGAATTTTTATATCCTAAAATCTCTTCCCCGATTGGAGTAAGGGAAAAATAGTTGCAAGGAGAAAAAACATCAGCAGATACATCACATCCTGTTAGCAAAATTGGTCTTACATAGTCTAACTCATTCATAAAATCATATGAAACAGAGTAGAGAGGTGTTAAAAGTTTAAAATAATCTCCTAAAGGGGAAAAAAACAACTTATCTAGCACTGTGCCCATAAAATATGCTGACGACATAAGAGTTTCATTTTCGGCCGAAAGCGAGGATACTTCTGCCATTTTCAGCATCTTATCAAAATCGAAACCAAGGGTACTGTATACTTTATCATAAATGTCGTCAGTCGTTTCGCACTCTTTCAAAAAAGATTTCATAATAGATGAATTTATAACTTTATATGGCAATTGAAGCATTTCTGCAAATTTTTGCTCAAATATTTCAAAAACCGCATCAGTCAATAATGTAAGTATCTGTTTATTACCTTGAAGAAAAAAATTTTCACATTGCTTCACATTTTTCTGATATTTACAGGTATTAATTGATGGCATAGCAGTTATTAAATTAAACCGACGTGCCATAAGCATTAAATATTCAAAATAAAATCCATCTGCTATTGTAAGCTTTTTACCCAAGGACGTAGGTATTGCTAATGGAAACATACCACCTTCTTCAAAGGTTCCAACGGGAAAACAATATTCCGTAAGTTCAACTAAGTTGTTAATAAAAGAATGACATGCGACAGAGTCTACTGAAATATTATAAGTATATTTGTTATCTCCTTTTAATGAAGAATTTACTTTATAGGAAAAATATGCTACCTCATTTTTGTTTTTAACCAGATAGCTATTTAATATGTTAGCTGGTGAAAGAACTGTATCTTCAAAAAAAGCTGAAAAGAACCACTTTTTGAAAAAAGTAGGGGAAAGGGTTAGCAGTTTTCGTTGTTCGGTTTGGGTAAAGGTGGATATGGCTTCGCCAAAGCTATAAGTAAAATATTTAGTTAAAAAAGATGGGTTAGCTATACCAGTTTCCTCTTTGCACATGACTTCCTCCGCACTTAAATGATAATAGTTTCTGTTTATTTTGTCCTAATGTAATATTAATTATTGTATCAGAAAAATCAATTTTTACAAGTAAACTGATGCTAATTAGAAAAGAAAGTTGAATTTTATAGTTAATATATGATAAATTTGAATAGTACGTGCTAGGAGGTTAAAAATGAAAGGTGTAATTTTTGATTTGGATGGAACGCTTATTGATTCAATTTGGATTTGGGATAAAGTGGATAGAGAGGTTTTGGCAAGGTATGGTTATGCACCAGACCAAGAATATTTGGAACACATAAGCAAACTTAATTACAGCCAGTGTGTTGAGTATATATTGGAAAGGTACAATATTGGAATGGCTTACTCTGAACTTAGTGAGGAATTACATCAGTTGGCATTTAAGGAGTATGAAGGGGATGTAAGGCTGAAACCAGGAGCATATGAACTTTTAATAAAGTTGAAAGAAGAAGGAGTGAAGTTAGGAGTTGCTACATCGTGCCTTAGAAAAATGTGCGAAGCAGCTCTTAAAAGAAATGGCATATTTCATCTATTTGATGCTTTGGTTTATTCAGATGAGATTGGCAAAAACAAACTGGAACCAGATATATATTTAATAACGGCAAAAAAACTTGGAGTTGAACCTAAGGATTGCATTGTTTTTGAGGACTTACCAAGTGCGGCTCAAAGTGCCATAAATGCAGGAATGACAGTTATAGGTGTATATGACGAATACTCTAAGCACAACAGTGAGGATATGAAAAAACTGTGTCACTTATATATTAGTGATTTTTGGGAGTATTTGATAAAAAAAGGTTGGAAAGTGTAGAAATATGCCAAATTTTTGTCTACTTTGACGGAGGTGGTGTGTAATATTTGAACAAAAAATCTGTCTAATAATGAGAATATTGATATATTTATCTTGCAAATAAAACATGTTTAGTGTAGAATAATTTTAGAAATTGCGAAGTGAAGATGCGGTGCTATATTGTAGTATGTGGTGGCGTTTTTCAGAGAAAATTTCGCAGTTTAAAGGCTGTTTAAGTACATATATAGTGTAAACTATATGTAGGTTTAAAAAAATAATTTGCACTACATAATAAAAGATTAAACAGCTTTGTAATATGCCACAAATCAGTTGCTATGAGGGTGATTAACTGTGTTTATGGCTTGCTTCATAGGATAAAATTTTATTTTAGGAGGTTTTTTATGAAGAAAAGGTTTTAGCAATTACAATGGCAGCAGTAATGTGTACAGCAGCGTTTGCAGGTTGTGGAAGCAAAAAAGAAGAAGCTCCAGCAGCAAGTGAATTTGCAATGATAGCTGGTACATCAACACCTGACACACATCCATATGTATTAGGTATGAACAAAATCAGCGAGCTTGTTAAAGAAAAATCAGGCGGTGCAGTAACTCTTGATGTATTTGGTAACTCACAGCTTGGTAGCGAGCGTGACCTTATCGAAGATCTTCAGTTAGGTTCTGTACAGATGACATGTGTATCAACAGCACCTATTTCAGGCTTTACAGACATGTTCTTAGTATTTGACCTTCCATTCCTTTTTGAAACAACAGAGCAGGCAAGAGCTGTTTTGGATAGCGAAGTTGGTTCAGAAATTCTTAACTCAGTAGAAGCACAAGGTCTTGTAGGACTTGCTTGGTTTGAAAATGGCTTCAGAAACGTTACAAACAACAAAAAACCTATTGAAAAACCAGAAGACCTTAAAGGCATGAAAATTAGAACAATGGAAAACCAGATGCACATGGCAGCATTCCAGGCAATGGGTGCAGACCCAACACCTATGGCAATGGGCGAAGTTTTTACAGCTTTACAGCAGGGAACAATTGATGGTCAGGAAAATCCTATTCCAATCATCGAAACAAACAAATTTGACGAAGTTCAGAAATACGTTTCTTTAACAGGTCATCTTTACAGCCCAACACCAGTATTTATTGCAAAAGATTACTTTGATGCACTTCCAGCTGAGTACCAGACAGCAGTAAAAGAAGCGGCTGTTGAAGCAGCTCCTTACGAAAGAGAGCAGATTGATGCTCAGACAGAATCAGGTGCAAAAGCTCTTGAAGAAAGAGGAATGCAGATTAATTCTCCAGATAAGAAACCATTCCAGGATGCTACAGCTTCAATTTACGACACATACGTAAAAGAAGGTGCTGGTTTCGTTTCACCTGACATCTATGCTCGTGTTCAGGAAGTTATTGCAGCAAATAAATAATTAAATTACAAGCAAAATGATTAATTATATAGAAATTTAATGGTTTGAACTGTTTCATGTAATTTAGCTGCCTGGTTGACCCAGGGTAAATCAGGCAGTTTTTAGTTAATTCGTACTTAATTAAGCTTTAGATTTTTGTTTGTTTTATACATCTAAGTGTGACTAATTAAAATGCATACAAGTATTATTTTAGGGTAAAATTTATGAGTAATGCAAAAAGACTTATCACCAGAGTTATTTCGAAATCATATTTATTTTAATTTTATATGCTTTTTCATATTCGTTATGTATACTGTATGAATCTAGTCAGGAGGTGCAATTTTGAATAATAAATTAAAAGATTTTTTAGACAATTTTGAAGGGTACTGCTGTATTGTCACATTGGCAGCAATGTCAATAGTTGTTTTTATTCAGGTAGTATTCAGATTTCTAGTTAAATCGTCATTACCTTGGTCAGAGGAATTATCCAGATATCTTCTTGTTTGGACAGCGTTTCTAGGTGGAGCTTATGGTGTTAGACAGGGTGCCCATATTGGTGTAGAGGCATTTGTATTGTTACTTCCAAAGACATTGCAGAAAGTACTTTCTATTTTTATTATGCTTGCAAGTATAGTTCTTTGCGTTGTAATTGCAAAATATGGCTTTGCAATTGTACAAACTCAGCTTTCAAGAGGTCAACTTTCCCCTGCTATGCGTATACCTATGGGCTATATGTATGCAGCCATTCCTGTTGGTATGATTTTCTTTATCATCAGATTTGTTCAGGATATAATTATTACTATTAAAAACTTTAATAACCCAGAAGAAAAGGAGGTTATTGAATAATGGCTAGTTATTTATTTATCACTTTCGCAGTTACAGCAATTTTAGGTTTTCCTATTTGGGCAGTATTATGTATATCAAGTTTTATTGCACTTGCATTAGGAAGCAACACACCACTTATAGTTGTTGTGCAGAGAATGTTTACGTCTGTTGACTCTTTCCCAATTCTTGCGGTTCCACTTTTCATGATTGCAGGTAATCTTATGGAAACAGGTGGTATTTCAAGAAGACTTATAGATTTTTGTAATGCTATTTTAGGTAGTTTAACAGGTGGTCTTGCAATGGCAGCTGTATTAACATGTATGTTCTTTGCTGCTATCTCAGGCTCAGGCCCCGCAACTGTTGCTGCTATTGGTGGTATTCTTATTCCTTCAATGGAAAAAGAAGGTTACGATAAAGCTTTCTCGGCTGCGGTTATGGCTGTTGCAGGTGCTATTGGTGTTATTATTCCACCGTCAATTCCAATGGTTAATTTTGGTGTTGTTGGTTCTGTTTCAATCTCAACATTGTTTGCAGCAGGTTTTGGACCAGGTTTCTTGGTTGGTATTTCACTTATGATTGTATGTTACGTAACAGCTAAAAAGAATGGTTATGGACAGGCAAACAAACCTAAGTTTTCAGTTGCAAACATTATTAAAAAGTTTATAGATGCTTTCTTTGCACTTTTAATGCCTGTTATTATTCTTGGTGGTATTTATGGTGGTGTATTCACACCAACAGAGGCTGCTGCGGTTTCGGTTATTTATGGTTTTGTTGTAGGTTTACTTATCTATAGAGAAATGGATTTGAAAAAGATTCCAGGCCTATTTATGGCGGCTGGTAAAAGCACTGCTATGGTTATGATGATTATTGCATCAGCTTCAGGCTTTGGCTGGATTCTTACATCAGAAAGAATTCCTGACGTTATTGCAACAGCTATGATTTCACTTTCAAACAGCAGAATTATGATTCTTCTTCTTATCAACATTATGCTTCTTATTCTTGGTTGCCTTATGGAA